>JAHEBK010000310.1 GCA_024642295.1 Flavobacterium sp.
TTTTTATGCCGAAGAACTTCATAAAAGCGAAAACAATATTAGGAAACTGGCACAGATGAATGTTAGGGAAAGAGTCATAGATACTTTACTGTACATCCATCGAAAGTTTGGACAAAACAACACGGTTATTGGAATTGACTTATCGAGAAAAGAAATCGCTGATTTTGCAGGAACTACTGAAGAACAAGTTATTAGAGTACTTTCAAGCCTTAAGAAAGAAAACTTAATACTAACCGTAGGAAAACGCATCGGCTTGACTGCTATAGACAAATTAAAAGCCGAAATAAAAGAACACAAATACATCTAATACCACTTCGCTTTATACTTAGATAATTACTTATTTATCTAAAAAAATAATTTTATTAAACCATATACAAGCATTACTCACTAAGTAAACTTTAATATTAAGAGCCCTGTAAATACGGGGCTCTTTTTATAATACCTGCGTTTTATCATCTTTAATGTTATTATTTAATTGTTTTTAATTAGTGTTAAAAAGGGATATCTAGATGATTTTAAGTTATAACGTACGTATAAATACTTACATACATTTGCTTCATACAAATACTAATATTATCACTATGAAATCCACTAAAACAAAATCATTTTTCACTCAAGTGGTGAGAAAAGATATTTTTTCAAAAGCAACAAAACAAATTTCTAAAGTTGCTTTTACAGCAGTTGTAACTCTTTTTACATTAAGTTCAAATGCCCAAAGCGAACCTATAAAATTAGGCTTTATTCCATTGACCGATTGTTCTCCAATTGTAATGGCAAAAGAATTGGGATTATTTAAAAAGTATGGGGTTGAAGTTATTGTAACCAAAGAATCTTCATGGGCTAATGTACGTGACAAAATCTTAACAGGAGAACTTGACGGAGCACACTGTTTATTCTCAATGCCGTTTTCAGTGTACACAGGTGTAGGTGGAAAAGCAGGTTCAGAAATGAAAATCGCCATGATGTTGAACTCAAACGGACAAGCGATTTCATTATCAAATGATTTCTGTGGTAAAGTTGGCTTTAAAGAAATGGCTAAAGTAGCTCCGGTAGTGGCAGCCAAATTGAAAGCAGAAAAAGAAGTAACCTTTGCAATGACTTTCCCTGGAGGAACTCACGATTTATGGTTGCGTAACTGGTTAGCAATTGCAGGTGTAAACCAAAAAACATCTAAAATCATCACGATTCCTCCTCCACAAATGGTGGCGAATATGAAAGTAGGAAACATGGATGGATTTTGCGTAGGCGAACCTTGGGGTGGTGTTGCAGCCATGCAAGGAATTGGATTTACACAAATTGCAACTCAAGACATCTGGAAAGACCATCCTGAAAAAGCTTTGGTAGTCAATAAAGAGTTTAGCGAAAAGCGTAAAGAAGATCTTAAAAAAGTAATGAAAGCAGTAATGGAAGCTTGTATTTGGTTAGATGTTCCTGCAAACCGTAAAAAAACATCTGATATTATCGGAAAAGCACCTTATGTAAATGCAAACAACGACGTTATCGAAGATCGTTTGAACGGAGAATATAATTTAGGATGCAAACTAGGTAAAAAAATATACAAAGGTGACCAAATGGTTTTCCACAAAGGTGGAATGATCAATTTCCCTCGTAAGTCTTATGGAATTTGGGCTATGGCACAGTTTGTTCGTTTTGGATATTTAAAAGAAGCCCCTAACTACAAGGCGATTGCTGACAAACTTATACTGCAAGATTTGTACAAAGAAGTTGCAGCAAGTATGAAAGTAAAAGTTCCTGCAGATGACATGAAACCTTTTTCATTGACTATGGACAAAACGGTTTTTGACCCTTCAAATCCAGCAGCATATTTGAAAGTGGTTAAAAGATAAATCAAACACATTTTATTAAACACATAGAAACACAGGAAATACTTTGAGATGAAGTCGCATTGCTTAGGATAGAAAATCATAGCTGTACAGCCAACAACTTTTTATCAAAATAAAGATTTAGCAAAGCATTTAAATAAGTAAAAAACTATGTTTCTGTGTGTTATAAAATAAAAGCATAAAAAACAAAAACACTACAAAATAAAGATTAAACTAAAATTGAAGGAATTATGTCAGAAAGAGAAACATTAACACTAGGAAACATTGAGGAGATAGAATCAACTACAATTACTACACCTCAAGAAAAAGAAAAGTTTAAATTCAAAATTAATTTAGACAAAGCTAAACTTATTGATAAAGCAAAATCGTTATTTTTTGCCGCTTTAGGTTTGATTGTCTTTGGTGGTTTATGGGAGCTATTAAGTGCTATTACCGAAAATGCTTTACCTGGCCCACTGGCAACCTTAACGGTTTTATACGAAATGATTAGTGACCCTTTTTATGATTATGGTCCTAATGACAAAGGAATTGGATTGCAATTATTCAATTCGATTAAAACAGTATTGTTAGGATTCTTTTTAGGTTCCTTAGTGGCAATCCCTATTGGAATCTTGATGGGAGCAAGTACCATTTGCAAACAAATTTTTTACCCTATTGTACAACTTTTAAAACCAGTATCACCATTAGCATGGTTCCCAATTGGGTTAGTGGTTTTTAAAGATACAGGATTAGCCACCATTTTTATTGTGTTTATCACTTCGTTATGGTCTACTTTAATCAATACTTCTTTTGGAGTAGCTTCCTTACCGCAAGACCATAAAAATGTAGCCAAAGCTTTTGGGTTTTCGACCAAAAGATATTTGACTAAGATTTTAATCCCTTATAGTTTACCACACATCATCACTGGATTGCGTTTGAGTATTAGTGTGGCTTGGTTGGTTATTGTTGCTGGCGAAATGTTGTCAGGAGGAGCAGGAATTGGATTTTTTGTTTGGGACAGCTGGAATGCGTTGAGTCTCGAGAAAGTAATATCTGCCATCATTATTATTGGTGTCGTAGGATTACTATTTGATAAATTATTCACCTATATCGAAACTAAAGTTGCATACAAAGCATAATAACTTTTAAAACACAATATCA
>JAHEBK010000311.1 GCA_024642295.1 Flavobacterium sp.
TTTATTTTTTCGAAATCGTAGCGAATGGTGTTGTCTCGGATTTCTCAGATTTGGAATTTCAAAATCCCCTCGGTGTTGATGTCTTCATGCTGTAGTCTTTTTAAAGTGAAGCTTTATTAAAGACAAAAGTCAAATCAACTATGGATTTTGGTCACCTGGTTAACAATGTTGACCGTGTAATTATTTGTTGACCGAATTATTAATCAAATATCTGAAATTAAATCAGTTAATAATATTTAATCAAAAAAAACCTAACATATTAACACCTAATATATTAAGCTTTTATTTAGTGACCCCGACAGGATTCAAACCTGTACAATATTTTCTAATGTTTAAAGTAGTTAAGAGATATCAAAGAATTTAAGGTAGTCATTTAGCTACCATAAAGAATAACTTTATTTAATAGAATTTAGCTTTCTTTTAAAACATAAAGATACGTTTTTTAATACTACAAACAGCATCAAATCACATCAAATATTATGATACTTTCAGCAAATACTCTTGTACTATTTCTAGTTTTATACCACTGTATTCTGCAAATTCTTCTGAAGTAATAAACTGATAAGATTCCTTCCCAAAGTGAGTTTTTATTTCATTGAGTAGTTTACGTCCATAGCGCTCACTTCTGCCGGTGATGCACTGAATGTCTTTTGGGTATATGCAAGCTCTAACTATTTTCATTGTTTTCATACACTATCCATACTTTATCCTACCAGTATCTATGCTTTATCTATACTGCACCTTTTCGGAAGAAAAAGGATGTTTCGGAATGGATGGATGCCTGTTTTTTAATTTTTATTTAAAGATAAGTTCATTTGTTGAGAATTAAAAATTTTATACAATTATGGCTAGACAAAATGGCATTATTAAGTTAAAAGGAACTATCGGAGATATTTCTTTTTACAAAACTGGAGATGGACACCTTGCTCGTGAAAAAGGTGGTGTTGATGCTTCTAGAATTGCAAACGATCCTGCGTTTCAAAGAACACGTGAAAACGGTTCTGAATTTGGAGCTGCTGGTAAAGGCGGAAAAGTACTTCGCAACGCAATTAGAATTCTTTTGCAAAATGCAAAAGACAAACGTGTGGTTAGCAGATTGACTACAGATCTTTTAAAGATTGTAAAAACTGATGCAACCAATGAACGTGGTTTGAGAACCATTGAACGTGGGGATATGAATCTTTTAAAAGGATTTGAATTCAACATTAATGGGAAATTAGGGTCTACTTTATTTGTAGCATTTAACCAGGATTTTAACAGAGTGTCTGGTGAAGCTACTGTTGGTATTGCTCCTTTTTCTCCAAAGATTAGAATTGCTGCGCCAAGTGGAACTACACATTTTAAAATGGTAATGGGTGCTGCTGAAGTAGATTTTGCCAATGAAACCTCCACTTTTGAAAGTGATGAAACTGCGGTTTTACCTTATGAAGCTGCTAAGACTGCTCAAATTGATTTGACTGCAAGTGTGAATGTAAATTCAACGTTGCCAGTAGTTCAAATATTGGGTATTGAGTTTTATCAAGAAGTGAATGGGCAAATGTATCCGTTGAAAAACGGTTCTTACAATGCTTTATCTGTAATTGATGTGGATAAAGTTTAATGGAGTTTTTGCTACATAGAACCTATTTTAAAGAGGGTACCAATGGTGCCCTCTTTGTAAATGGCCAGTTTTTAGGCTTTGTAATTGAATTGCCTTGGCAAGACAATATCAAACAAAAATCGTGTATTCCTGAAGGAGAATACGTGCTAAAACCTCGTTTTTCCGACAAGTTTAAACATCATTTACAATTGGATTATGTACCTAACAGAACGTTGATATTGATTCATCCTGCAAATGATGCTAAAAAAGAATTGTTAGGTTGCATTGCGCCTGTAAGTTCACTTACTGGCATTGGCAAGGGCCTATCATCTAAAATTGTATTTCAAAAATTAGTGTCGTTATGCTACCAAGCATTTGACAGAAAAGAACAAGTAACCTTAAAAATCACCTCTTAATTATGAACATCATAAACCGTTATCAAAAACCGACTCCTTCATTTTTTAGAAAACTAAGAAATATTGGTATTGTGTTGGCCACCGTAGGTGGAACCATCATAGCTGCTCCAATTGCATTGCCAACGCTTGCAATTACTATTGCCACTTATTTAACTGTTGCCGGAACTGTGGCGACTGCTGTAAGTCAGGCGGTGGTATCTGACAAAGACGTTGACCAAGACATTGACCAAGACCAAGACTTGACTAAGACTAAGACTAAGACTAAGATTAAAACTTAAACGTTGACTAAAACTAAAAATGAATAATAACCTGCAAATACGCTCTGGAGTGGTTGGTGGTACTTTGCTATCAACTGTAATTAATATCAGTTTACACGATGTTGTTTTTACCTGTGTAATGGCTGTTATTGGAGCGATTGTTAGTTTTGCTGTTTCTTCTTTTTTAAAGTGGTTGTTTGCAAGAAAAAAATAAAATACAACATCATAATAAGATTTTAAAAAATTATGGAAAGTGCTAAAATATTGTATAGTAAAGGAAATAATGATGAATGTTTAACTCCCGATTATGGTGTTGTACCTATTTTAAAATATATCCCAAAAGGAAAAATTATCTGGTGTCCATTTGATAAAAAAGATAGTGAATTTGTGAAGCAAATTAGCCAACAAAACGAGGTGGTATTTAGTCATATTGATACTGGGCAAGATTTTTTTGACTATGAACCTGAACAATGGGATATTATTATTAGTAACCCACCATTTACCAATAAACGAAAATTCTTTGAACGTGCTTTATCTTTTAATAAACCATTTGCTTTGATTATGACCAATACCTGGTTAAATGATGCAGCGCCCAAACAATTGTTTCAAGAAAAAGAATTACAATTGTTACTTTTTGACAAGCGCATGAAATTTATAACTAATGGAATTGTAGAAAATAAAATTACCTTTAGTAGTAGTTATTTTT
>JAHEBK010000312.1 GCA_024642295.1 Flavobacterium sp.
TTCATTCTCATAAATGTGGCATCAGGATCGGTTTTGCTATAAGAATTTCTCTGTCCTAAAATCTTTTCTTGTTCTTCATATTTTTCAAGATTCTTGACAAAATTTTGTTTGATATAGCGCAGTTTGGCTTTTGCTTTTGAACTTGCATTTTCATTTCCAGAGAGTTTTGCATCTATCCGGGCTACAGTTTTTTCAATAACTTCTTTGCTGATTTCTTTGAACTCTGGTGGCTCAGGATTATTACCATCATCGTTAGATAAACTTTGTGCATATTTCCATAGTTCTTCTAATTGAGGTAGCATTTTGGCTTTGTTGGTTTTAATGCTTTTACCCCAAACAAAACTGTATTTATTGGCTTGTGCTTCTATTTTTGTACCATCAGTATAGATTTGCTTTAGGGTTATCAATCCTTCACTAGCCAACATTAAAACCACTTGTTTGAAGATTTCTTTAAATGATTCTTGTAATTTGTTGCTTCTAAATCGGTTGATGGTATTGTGGTCAACAATAGTCATTCCTGTTAGCCACATGAAATTGATGTTTTCTCTAACGGCTAATTCTATCTTGCGAGAAGAATACACATTGGTCATATAAGCATACAACATCACTTTGAGCAACATCTTTGGGTGATAACCTGGATTTCCTTCTTTACTGTATGCTTTTAAAAGAGGTTGAATGTTAATTGACTCCACAACTTGGTCAACTACTCGAACGGGGTGTTTCTCTGGAATTAAATCCTCAAACGAATATGGTAAAAGTATTGTTTGCTGTTGGTTGTAATGTTTGAATTTCATATTTAACTATCTAAAATTAATAATTAAATATACGAAATAACCTATAAAAAAGCAAATCTTATACAAAAAAAACCGCCTCAGTTTTGAGACGGCTTCTTTTTGTACCAAAGTCTAGTTTAAAAAAATAATAATTTAGAAAACATACTGGTTTGCTAAAATCAAATTACTTTTTATTTCTTTGTTCTTTTTTGTATTCTGACCAAGTTTTCAAATCTGAAGCTCCTATTATTTCTTTAGTTGCAGCATAACCTTCCTTATTCACTAAAAGTACTTCTTCTTTGATTTTCTCTTTATCACCTTTGTACTGTTCTCTAATTTCACTAATTTTTTTGTTGCTTTTTAATTGCAACTCATAAATTTTATCTGACTGTTCAGGAGACAATTTAATTACACCGGCCATCTCGGCTACGGTTGCTTTAGCAGCTTCTTCAAATCTTTTTTGCGCTGTCGCTGTTACAGTTGCAAACATTAAAACGACAATTACAAGTAGTTTTTTCATATTGGTTTTGAATTAAGTTTTGCCTAATTTAAACCTAATATTCAATATTCTTATGCTGTATTGTACTGCTAACAGATTATTTTATTTTATTTCAAATACAATTCTGGCAGTACTTCCTGCATACAGTTTTTTGGGTAATTCGACTTTTACTTTTGTAATTCCATTTTTTGAAATTGCATTTTCAGCAATGTATTTGCCTGATAGCGTAACTGATATTTCACCTAATAGATGAGTAGGATCAGCTAGTAAAATTACAACTTCTTCACCTGATTTTTCAATCATCATAACACAAGGACTATCGACTTCAATTCCGCCTAAGAATGGAACTTTTGAAGCTTTATAAAAAACGATTCCCATTAACTTCCCATCTTTAGTAGTCACCGATTGATAATCTAAATTATTCTGAATATCAAATTCGGGTTGTTTTTCAATTGTATGTAACATTTTTTCATCCGCATTGGGAACCATTATATAAGCATAATTTCCGTTGATAGGTTGTATTCCATGATCCAACCAAAGTTTGAAAATATTGGCATTTATTTTTTTATCAGGATACACAGCAGCCACTCGATTCCAGGAGCCTTCGACAGTTTGAGCTTCTAAATGTAATTTTGATTCTTTTGGAAAAACATAACCCACATTATCGTGAAGCAGCCATTTAGGATTATCCAGTATTTGTACCCCTGATAAAACACTGATTCCTTTTTTGGACTTTGCTAAAACCTCCCCTTTTAAATGCGTTTGATTTATTGTAGTGGCTACAGGAACTTTCTCGGTTGTTGTAATTCCGTTACCCAAACAGATGATTTTGTTATTGAACATAAACCAAGATTTGTTTGCTTGCAGTCCATCCCTATTGTAACACATGACCGAAATTCCGTTTTGACCATCAGAAACTCCGCCTACAAAATCACTATCTATCGAATAGCCTTTTGCAGTTAAAACAGGAAGTGGTTTGTCATCTTGTTTTAGAGTGGTTCCTGGCAATTTTTTCCAATCCCAAAACGGAAAAATATCTTGATATTCTTCTTGAGTTTGGTATAAAAAAGTAACGCCATCTCCCATATAATAACCTAATAAATTCTCTGAATTGGCAGATTCCGCTCCTAGAACTCTAGTAGAACAGGTTTTAACCGAAAAATAATAATTGGGTGTGCGATTGACATGAAAGTCCGAACGCCAAAAGAATTTATCTCCGTTGGTTTTTGAATAGTCGATTACGTCTTCATATTGTTTTGCAAAATCAGTATCAATAAGTGCCAAATGCTTCATTTGGTAACGCATAGTATCTTTTTTGGCCTCGGGAGCTCCTCTGAATAATTGTCGTCCGCAACCGCTAATGTCCATGGCTTTTTTGTAAAAAACCCATTGTTGTCCGTTCAAAACATAGTCCCGCAGAATCACTATTTTTTCTTGGTCGAAAGCAAAAGGGGTTCCTTTCAAAATCGCCATCCACTTAATCATGTCTTCCAGATAGTGCATGCCGTAGTTTCCAAACTGCAATTGTTTTCCGTGTTGGTGATAGGAAGCGTCTTGCTGAATTCCTTCTCCCGCTGTGACCTCCAATTCATTTTTTATTGTGTTGCTAGCAATGGCCACACTATCACGATTACGCAACAGCAGCGACTTGATCATGACGTTACCTGAAAGCCAAATTTTATTTT
>JAHEBK010000313.1 GCA_024642295.1 Flavobacterium sp.
TCAATTACCAATAAAAAACTCCAGTATTAATCTCAAATTATGCACTGGAGTTTTTTTATTGGTCAAAACTATGTCAAATCCTTAAATCGCAAGACATCAAGACATCAAAATAATAAAGAAAATAATCCTCTTGAAATTTTTGAATTTTAGTACTTTTACATAAAAAAAGAATGCCCGAATACTTTCTTGATCAAACTTTTCAAAATATTTTCTACCAAGAGGAAGATTTAAATCATAAAGAATTTGAAGCTTGTACATTTAAAAATTGTGATTTCTCACAATGTCATTTTATAGCTGTGACATTTATCGATTGTATTTTTACCAATTGCAATTTTAATGGTTCTAAAATCAATCATGTTGCTTTAAGAACAGTACATTTTTATCATTGTCAAATCAAAGAAGTAAACTTTGCCATGACAGACAAATTCATTTTTGAAATCCATTTTAAGGATTGTGTTTTAGATTTCTCTAAGTTTTACGCCTTAAAAATGAAAGGCACTACTTTTACGAATTGTAGTTTGATAGCCGTAGATTTTATGCAAACTGATTTAACTACTATTCATTTTATCAATTGTGATTTGCATCGAACCGAATTTGATAAAGCTATTGCAAATAAAGCTGATTTTTCAACTAGTCGAAATTATACCATCGACCCAAAAGCTACCAAACTCAAAAAAGCAGTTTTTTCTATTGAAAACCTGAGTGGATTATTATTTAAACATGATGTTTTTGTGGATTAAACCTAGATGAAGCATTGGAACACAGATAAAGAAATTTAACGGATATACACCGATTCTTAATTTTTTTTTACTGTATAATAGCTTCGGAAATCTGCAAAATTTGTGTAAAAAAATAAGAAACTTTTCCGTTTTTATTATTTCTGAGATTTCTTCAATATGTGCCCAAAAAAAACATTTAGTGAGCCATCATACTACAACTTTTTCTCCATCACAAAATCTTCCATTAAATAATCTTGTCCGATGTCAATATCCTCTTCACAAATAATTGAAAAACCCATTTTTTGATAAAACCCTAATGCTTTATTATACCGATTAACATTTAAAAGCATTTTTTTCATCTTCTTTTCCAAAGATAAAAAACAGATGTAATCCATCAGTTTTTGTCCAATTCTTTTACCCTGAGTTTCAGGCAATAGGTAAAGCTTATGGATTTTAGTAACTTTCTCGTCATTAAAATTAAGTTCAAAAGAAGCAAAACCCACAACCCCATCTTCTTCTTTAGCTACAATAAAATGATGTCCCAATTCTATTATACTTTTCTTAATATTTTCCTCGGAATAAAACAAAGCTAACATATAGTCCATTTGATTCTGAGACAAAATTTGTCCGTATGCTGATGGCCAAGTTTTATAAGCGACGTTTACGACACTTTTAATATCATGAATTGTAGCGGGTACAATTGTAATCATACCTTTTATTCCGTAAAAATTCTATTTTCTTGTTCGCTAACTCTAATAAACGTGGTTCGTTTCGTAAGTTCTTTTAGTCTAGAAGCACCCACATAAGTGCAAGTACTACGCAATCCACCCAAAATGTCTAAAATAGTGTCTATTACATCTCCTTTGAAAGGTACTTTTACTGTTTTGCCTTCACTTGCACGGTATTCAGCTACTCCTCCAATATGTTTTTTCATTGCTGTTGAAGAACTCATCCCATAAAACTGTTTGAATATCTTTCCGTTCTTTTCAACCATTTCACCACCACTTTCAGTATGTCCTGCCAGCATTCCGCCAAGCATTACAAAATCAGCACCTGCACCAAAAGCCTTAGCAACATCTCCAGGAATAGCACAGCCACCATCACTAATAATATGTCCACCTAATCCGTGAGCTGCATCGGCACATTCAATAATTGCAGAAAGCTGAGGATACCCCACTCCCGTTTTTACACGTGTGGTACAAACTGAACCTGGCCCAATCCCAACTTTGATTATATCTGCACCAGCAAGTAAGAGTTCTTCGACCATTTCACCAGTAACCACATTACCTGCAATAATCACTTTGTTTGGATACAATTTTCTGGTCTGTTTTAGAAAATTGACAAAATGCTCTGAATAACCATTGGCTACATCGATACAAATAAATTTTAAATTGGGGTGATTAAGAAGAATTTCAGCCAACTTTTGAGCATCATTTTTCCCAGTTCCAGTGCTTACAGCAATATAATTGTAGATTTCTGGCGCTAATTCATTTAAAAAATTTGACCATTGCTCGATAGAATAATGTTTATGTATGGCAGTAAATATTTTTTCTTTGGCTAATGCCAATGCCATTTCGAAAGTTCCAACAGTATCCATATTGGCAGCTATGATTGGAATTCCACTCCATACGCTAGTACTGTGTAAAAACTTAAAATCACGTTCTAAATCGACTTGTGCCCTGCTTTTAAGCGTAGAACGTTTGGGTCTAATCATCACATCTTTGAATCCTAATTTAAGGTCAGTTTCTATTCTCATCGGTTTGAAGTTTTGATTACTTTCAAATATACCTATTTTGAAAAATAAAAGCGAACCTATTGCCTCAAAAACAATTCGCTATTTATTAACAATTAGTGCTTTTCTAAAGTTAAAAAAGCCCTACCTAGATACCGAATAATATCAGAAGCTATAAAAGATTGTACCCCCATTTCAGGTAAAGCGATATCTGCAGTAAGTCCGTGAAGATAAACGCCTATTATGGCAGCGTCAATTGGATTATAGGATTGAGCAAGAAAACTGGTGATAATCCCTGTCAAGACATCGCCACTTCCTGCTGTTGCCAATGCCGCATTTCCAGTCGTATTTTTATAAATATAAGAACCATCAATAATATGAGTGGGTGCTCCTTTCATCACGACAATCACATTGTACTTTTTAGAAAAAGCAATGGTCATCTCCATTTTTTCATCTTCAGATTGCCATACACCAATTAACCTTTGTAATTCTTT
>JAHEBK010000028.1 GCA_024642295.1 Flavobacterium sp.
TCCAGTGTTAGCTTCAATTAACCACTTACATTTTGAGGTTTGATTTCCAGAAGATACTTTTTTGTCTTGTGCGTTCGAATACCCAAACACAAATAAAGCCAAAATTGTCAAAATTATTTTTTTCATGTTAATTTATTTTAAAATTAGTACAATAAAATGTATAAAATTATAATATTCTTATAATTATATTAAAAATACAGTTGTTAACAACCTTATTAACATTTTGTGATAACGAAAAAACATAGAAATAATCTTCGAAAAAGTAGCTTATAAAATAAATTTAATTTTATAACGGCGTTATCTTTGCAAAAAAACAATAATTATAAAAAATTAAAGTTCTGAATCAATAACCTACAATTTAAAAATTATGAAAACGAAAATTTTAATCACAGCATTATTAATTGGATTTACAAGTATCACTCAAGCACAATCAATTCGATTAGGAATTAAAGGTGGAATTAATTACGCAAATCAAAATGGCACTAACATTTCAACAACTTTTGGTGACTACCAGTCAGCTGACGCTATTACCAGTTATCATGCAGGACTAGTAGCAGAGATTAAGCTTTTTGAGAATTTAGCCATCCAACCCGAACTTTTATATTCGACTCAAGGAGCTACCTATAAGAATGCTGTTGAAGAATTTAAAAATGAGTTAGGTTATATTTCGATTCCAGTGGTTGCCAAAATATATTTGAGCAAAAGTTTGAGTCTAGAAGCAGGTCCTCAGGCTTCGTTCTTATTAAGTGAAAGAAATAAATTTGACTACAAAGAATCTGAAACCTTTGAATTTGCTGGTGTAGTTGGTCTTGGACTAAAGGTTACTAAAAATCTTTTTCTGCAAGCTCGATATGGAGTTGGACTAACTGAAGCTAGTAAAGATGCACAAACTAAAAACTCAACATTTCAAATTTCGGCGGGAATTCTTTTCTAAAGAACTTCAAAGAAATTTCATCACAAACCGTTCTATTATTGGAACGGTTTTTTTATTTTTACAAAAACTCAAAATATGAAAATTTGCATCATTAACGGCCCTAACCTTAATCTTTTAGGAAAACGTGAACCAGAAGTTTATGGCAGCCAAACTTTTGAAGAATACTTTACCAACTTACAAATCAAATATCCTACTATTGATTTTGTTTATTACCAAAGCAACATTGAAGGCGAATTGATTGATAAAATTCAAGAATACGGTTTTACTTTTGATGGAATAATATTAAATGCTGGGGCATATACACATACTTCAATTGGAATAGGTGATGCTATCAAAGGGATTACCACTCCTGTTATTGAAGTTCATATATCCAATACATTTTCAAGAGAGAGTTTTAGGCACCAATCCTATATTTCTGGCAATGCCAAAGGAGTGGTTTTAGGGTTTGGATTAAAAAGTTATGATTTAGCGATTCAATCGTTTTTATAAAATAGTCTCGACTGCGCTCGACTTGACAAAACGTCTTGACCAACTTACAACCATTGTCACATCGAGGAGTAATTTTTATTCTAAAAAAAGCAATATAAAATGACGTTATTTGAATGTTTGCACTTCTAATTCCCCTCTTGAGAGGGGTTAGGGGTGTGTTTTATTTTTAGGTATTTATATTTCAAATATTTAGTAAAACGTCATAGGTAGCACAGTCGAGCTGCACCAACCAAAAACTCACTAATCTGGTTCAATATGAATCAAGACGTTTCCTATATAAGGCATTTCTTTTTTCAAAGTATCTTTTAATTGGTGTGCCAAATCATGGCCTTCCCTTACTGTAATTTTTGAATCCACAATAGCATGTAAATCAACATGATATTTCATGCCTACTTTTCGAATAAAACATTTTTCAGTTGCAATAATACCATCAACCGTTTTTGCTACTAATCGGATATTTACAACAACATCATCATACAAATGTTCGTCCATTATTTCCCCTAAAGCAGGTCTAAAAATCAAATAACTATTGTAAACAATAAATCCAGAAGCAAAAAGTGCCGCCCAATCGTCTGCCGCTTCGTATCCTTTTCCTAAAACCAAAGCAATTGTAATACCAACAAAAGCAGCAATTGAGGTAATTGCATCACTCCTATGATGCCAAGCATCTGCTTTTACCGAAGAGCTATTCGCTTCAATTCCTTTTTTCATCACCAATCTAAAGGAATATTCCTTCCAAATAATAATCCCCCCTAAAACCAATAAAGTCCATGATTTAGGCAATTCATGAGGGGTATTTATATTAAGAATACTTTCATAAGCAATAACAGTTGCCGAAGTAATTAAAAAACCAACAACTATAAACGTTATCAGTGGTTCGGCTCGGCCGTGACCATATGGATGGTTTTTATCCGCTGGCCTACTAGAATATTTTATACCAAACAACACTAGAAAAGATGCAAAAATATCTGTAGTTGACTCAATCGCATCAGCAATCAAAGCATAGGAATTTCCAAAAAAACCAGCCAATCCCTTAATGACAGCTAAACTGGTATTTCCTATGATACTAAAATAAGTTGCTTGAATGGCTTTTGCTTGATTTGACATATTTTATAATTAAAAAATCGTTCAAATAATCTCTTCAAAACTAACAAAGATTATTTAAACGATTTTTAAAATGAATTTAAGATTTTTATTCCTCTCTAATAATTTTAGCGCCAATTGCTCTTAATCTTTCATCAATATTTTCATATCCACGATCAATTTGTTCAATGTTCTGAATAGTACTAGTTCCTTTAGCTGAAAGTGCTGCAATCAATAATGATATCCCAGCACGAATATCAGGTGATGACATCGTAGTTGCTTTTAACGTTGATTTGAAATCATGTCCCATAACCACTGCTCTGTGTGGATCACACAACATGATTTTAGCTCCCATATCAATTAATTTATCAACAAAAAACAAACGGCTTTCGAACATTTTTTGATGAATCAAAACATCTCCTTTTGCTTGCGTGGCAACTACCAAAATGATACTCAACAAATCTGGAGTAAATCCAGGCCAAGGCGCATCAGCAATAGTCAAAATTGAACCGTCAATATCTGTTTTTACTTCGTAACCATCGTTATGTGCAGGAATATAAATATCGTCTCCATTACGCTCTAATGTAATTCCTAATTTTCTAAAGGTATTTGGAATCAATCCTAGATTATCCCAACTTACGTTTTTGATGGTGATTTCACTTCTTGTCATTGCCGCTAATCCAATCCAAGATCCAATCTCGATCATATCAGGCAAAACACGATGTGTACAACCACCCAAGCTTTTCACCCCTTCGATAGTCAATAAATTAGATCCTACTCCAGTGATATTAGCTCCCATAGAGTTCAACATCTTACACAGTTGTTGTAAATAAGGCTCGCAAGCAGCATTGTAAATTGTTGTTGTTCCTTTAGCCAAAACAGCCGCCATCACGATATTAGCAGTCCCCGTAACCGATGCTTCATCAAGTAACATATACGTTCCTACTAATCCATCTTTGGCTTCAACACCATAAAAGTGATCTTCTCTATTGTATCTGAATTTTGCACCAAGATTGATAAATCCTTCAAAGTGTGTATCTAATCTTCTTCTTCCAATTTTATCGCCACCAGGCTTTGGAATATATCCTTTACCAAAACGAGCCAAAAGTGGTCCTACAATCATAATTGAACCTCTTAAAGCACCACCTTCTTTTTTGAAAGCTTCCGTTTCAAGATAATCAACATTGACTTCGTCAGCTTGAAAGTCATAAGAACCATGACCGTTTTTATGTATTTTTACCCCTAAATTCCCTAGAAGTTTAATTAGTTTATTGATATCAATAATATCAGGAATATTGTTTATTGTTACTTTTTCAGAAGTCAAAAGAACGGCACACAAAATTTGTAATGCTTCATTTTTGGCCCCTTGTGGAGTAATTTCTCCTTTTAGACGAATACCTCCTTCTATTTTAAATATACCCATATTGGTTTGCGAATTAAATTTATAATTTTAGTTTTTTAGTTCTTTTTTAGCTATTAGTCAATAGACTTATTTCTGATTATTATTTTTATTAAATGGTTTTTTACCATTTTGATTTTTTTTATTTTGAATCTTTGGCTGACTTCCACCAACATTAATTTTGTTTGATATTCTTTTATTGGTACGCAACAAATCAGTGGTGTTAATCAATTCTTCGGAACTCTGAATTAAATTCAATTTACCCCCTGAAAGTTCGTATAAATGCTCAAAAATTACATCATCTTTCACGGTGTCTTTGTTCCAACTCAAATAGGATTTTTTCATATGATTGGCAATGACTTTCACCAAAGCATTTTTCATTTCGCCTTCCTCCCATTTATTTGCCACATCAATCATGTATTTGATATTGTTTCCGTAATATCTGTATTTTGGAAAATTTTGAGGATACTGCAACACATCTGGTTTCAATTGCAAAACCTCTCTTGAAGGAATTGGGTAAGGAGATTCCACATTCAATTTAAAATCAGACATAATGAATAACTGATCCCATAATTTATGCTGAAAATCAGGCACATCACGCAAATGAGGATTCAAAGTTCCCATAACCTGAATAATGTATTTTGCTGCTTTATTACGCTCTTCATCACTTTCTATTAGCGTGGCTTGATCAATCAATTTTTGCAAATGACGACCATACTCCGGAATGATTAAATGAGTTCTTTCGGCATTGTATTCCAAATGATGTACCACATCATTGGCATTTTCTTTTTGGTATTTTGAATTCATAAGTGAATTGTATTTTTAATCTGAATGCAGATTTTTATGTATGTCAATAATTTGGCTACAGCCAAAGAAGTATGCTGTCTTTTCTTTTATAAAGAAACAATCCCTTCAATAGTTGAAAGTTGTTGGTATTTTTCAATCACTGCTTGAGGACTTTCCATCTGAACATCAACAGAAACACTAGTAAATTTACCCGTTTTAGATTGGGTTGTTTTGATAACGGCACCTAAACAATCAAAAGCTTTTTGAACTTGCTCTATCTTTTCCTTATCCGTTGGTACTATAAATTTGTATAAATACAAAGCAGGCCAAGTATTACTTTTTTCTAGCTCCCCCTTTAGTCTTTCATAAAATTCCTCGGTCTTCTTATCCATCTTTGTTATTAAAATAATAGCAAATATACGGTTTCAAATGTAAAATCGTAACTTATAGAATATGATTTTTTGTCAAAATCAAAATATTAATTTAGACAGATGTCAAACTACTTAAAAATAAAGTTAGACACGAATTACACTAATTATCATAAATTAGTGAAACTATAAAATTAAATTTCATTTCAATAATGATGACCTGTAGAATTTAAGAAAATTAGTTTTCGTGTAAATTGCTGCAATTTGTATATAAAAATAGTTATTCATTTTAATTGCTAGCACTTAATTTAGATACTAATTCTTTTAAAATCCCAAATAGTTTCAGTAAGTTTGAATTTCATACCAAATTAAGTGCAAAAAAAAATCATTGTCATCACCGGTGGACCTGGAACAGGAAAAACAACACTCCTAAATGGTTTGAAAACTAAAGGTTTTTGTTGTTATCCCGAAATCTCTAGAGCCATTACATTAGAAGCTCAAAAAGAAGGAATCGAACAGTTATTCCTACAAAAACCATTGTTATTCAGTGAATTATTACTCAAAGGAAGAAAAGAACAATTCGAAAACGCTCACAAAGAAACGGATAGCATTGTTTTTATAGATCGTGGTTTACCTGATATTTTGGGATATATGGATTACATAGGAGATTCTTACCCCGATTACTTTGAAAAATCCTGTCAGGAAGCCACTTATTCACAGGTGTTTTCTCTTCCACCTTGGAAAGAAATTTACGAAAGTGACGAAGCTCGATATGAAAATTACGAACAAGCTGAAAACATTCATCAAAAGATAGTAGGATCTTATAAAAAATTCAATTACAATCCAATCGAAGTCCCCAAAGACACTGTTGAAAACCGCATTCGTTTCATACTCCAATCCATCCAACACGAATCTTAATTTTTGATTCCATTGACTATGTCAGAAGCCTTAGAAATCCTAAAAAAATACTGGAAACACGACAGTTTTAGACCACTCCAAAACGAAATCATAGATTCTGTTTTGAACGGACATGACACTTTTGCTTTGTTGCCCACAGGTGGCGGAAAATCAATTTGTTTTCAAGTTCCCGCAATGATGCAAAAAGGAATTTGCTTGGTTATTTCTCCTTTAGTTGCTTTAATGAAAGACCAGGTCGCTAACTTACAAAGCAAAGATATCAAAGCAATTGCGTTAACAGGAGGAATTAAATCAGATGAAATGATTGACCTATTAGACAATTGTCAATTTGGGAATTATAAATTTCTGTATTTATCCCCAGAACGATTGCAATCTGATTGGATTTTGGAACGACTAAAAAACATCGACATTAACCTTATTGCTATTGACGAAGCACACTGTGTATCGCAATGGGGACATGACTTTCGTCCTGCTTATTTAAAAATTTCTAATCTAAAAACCGCTTTCCCAAGAGTACCCTTTTTAGCCTTAACCGCCACAGCAACGGATCGTGTTAAAGAAGATATCATAAAAGAACTAGGATTAGAAAAACCTGTATCTTTCCATCAATCTTTTGCTCGAAAAAACATTGCGTATATGGTTTTTGAAGCCGAGGACAAACTCTTTAAGATTCAACAAATTTTAAAGAAAAACCCACAACCATCTATTATTTATGTTCGAAATAGAAAATCCTGTTTGGAAATTTCATCACAATTACAAAATTTAGATTTCAAAGCCACTTATTATCACGGTGGTCTTCATTCGAAAGAAAAGGATAAAAACATGGCACTTTGGATGGACGAAAAAGCACAAGTTATTGTTGCTACCAATGCCTTTGGAATGGGAATTGACAAAGCCAATGTCAAAACCGTGATTCACATTCAATTGCCCGAAAACATAGAGAACTATTATCAAGAAGCGGGTCGTTCAGGAAGGAACGGAGAAAAAGCATTTGCTGTTTTATTAACCAGTCCTTCTGACCAAATGCAAGCTGAAAATCAGTTTTTAAACGCACTACCAGACAAGCCCTTTTTAAACCTCGTTTATCTTAAACTCAATAGTTTTTTCCAAATTGCTTATGGCGAAGGAATTAACGAGAAATTTTCATTTAACCTGAATCACTTTTGTGTTAAATACAATTTTCCCGTCTTAAAAACGTACAACGCAATTCAATTTTTAGATCGACAAGGCATCCTTAGTCTCTCTCAAGAATTCTCTGAGAAAATCAGTTTGCAATTTATTATTTCGTCTAAAGAAGTATTGCGCTATATGAGTTTAAATCCAAATGACGAGGAAATAATTCTTGCTATCCTAAGAACTTATCCAGGCATTTACGAAATAGAAACCGTTTTCAACAGTGCTTTAATTGCAAAAAAATCACACCATACTGAAATAGAAGTGTTGAATCTTTTAGAAAAACTAAACGAAAAACAAATCATAAGTTATCACTCCAAAAGCAATGACGCCTCGATTACTTTTAACGAAATTCGCGAAGACGAAAGAACCATCAGTAGAGTAGCAAAATATTTAGAGAACCAAAACCAACTTAAAAAAGACCAGTTAAAATCGGTTTTACATTATGTATCGGAAAACAATGTTTGTAAAAGCAAATTGATATTAAATTATTTTGGAGAAAAACAATCTGATGATTGTGGCATTTGTTCCTATTGTATTGGGAAAAAGAAAAAACCAAAGAATCTAAAAGCGATTTCCGAAAAAATCATTCAATTACTCGAAAAAGAAGCTTTAAATTCAAGAGAAATAGAAAACAGAACCCATACTAACAAAGACACTATTATCTTTGCACTCCAACAACTATTAGAAAACGAAATCATAATAGTCAATCCTAATAACACCTATACTGTAATAGAACAAAAAACATAAGCCTAAAAAATAACCACAGATGCGCAGATTTTTTTTCAAAACCTATATTTTGTTATCAAGTATGGTTAAATTTGCGCTAATACCGCTTAAAGCGGTTCATTTTCAATAAATCAGCGAATCTGAGGTTAAAAACCCAGCATCAGCCCTGTATACTTTAAAATCATAATGGAAAAATTACGAATTGTTTTCATGGGAACTCCTGAATTTGCAGTAGGGATTCTTGATAATATCCTTCAAAACAACTATACAGTTGTGGGCGTCATCACTGCTGCAGATAAACCAGCTGGTCGTGGTCAAAAGATAAAATATTCAGCCGTTAAAGAATATGCTCTTGCCAACAACCTTCCTTTATTACAACCAACAAACCTTAAAGACGACGCATTTTTATCCCAATTAAAAGCATTGAATGCTAATTTACAAATTGTAGTCGCTTTCAGAATGCTTCCAAAAGTAGTTTGGGAAATGCCTAGCTTAGGCACCTTTAACCTTCATGCCTCACTCCTACCTAATTATCGAGGAGCTGCTCCCATCAACTGGGCCATCATCAACGGAGAACAAAAAACAGGTGTTACTACCTTTTTTATTGATGACAAAATAGATACAGGCGCCATGATTTTAAGTTCTGAAACCGAAATTGTTCCAGACGAAAGCGCAGGACATCTTCACGACAGACTGATGACTATTGGTAGTACAACCGTTATAGAAACCTTAGCTTTAATTGAAAAAGGAAACGTTACTACTACTATCCAAACCGATGCTGCCGATATTAAAACGGCATACAAACTCAATAAAGAGAATTGCAAAATAGATTGGACACAATCAGCGACTATCATTCACAACCTCATCAGAGGATTGAGTCCGTATCCAGCCGCTTGGTGTATGATATCCGATAAAAACGAAGAATGGAACGTTAAGATATATGAATCAAAAATCATTCTTGAAGAACACCAACATCCAATAGGAACTATCATTTGCACTAAAAAAGAAATGAAAATTGCCGTTCAAAATGGTTTTATCCAAATTATAAGCTTGCAATTTCCTGGAAAAAAGAGAATGACTACGGCTGAATTATTAAATGGCATTGCATTTACAACCGAAGCAAAAGCCTTTTAACCCCATAAAACAGTAAGGTTGGAGTATTTCCCAATAAAAAACTGATGTTTTATGAACAAATAAACGAAGTTATTAACAAAATAGTCTAAAAATAAGCAAAACGCTTGCTCAGTAAGGATTTCCTGCTAAATTTGTGTATAAGAATTCTTTAACCAACAATTAATAACTTTTATTATGAACAAATCAGAATTAATCGATGCTATCGCTGCAGACGCAGGAATTACTAAAGCAGCTGCTAAATTAGCTTTAGAGTCATTTTTAGGAAACGTAGGTGAAACTTTAAAAAAAGGTGGTAGAGTATCCCTAGTAGGTTTTGGATCATGGTCAGTATCAGCTAGAGCTGCAAGAGACGGAAGAAATCCTCAAACAGGAAAAACTATCCAAATTGCTGCTAAAAATGTTGTAAAATTCAAAGCTGGTGCAGAATTAGAAGGAGCAGTAAACTAATTACAAGTTTAAATTCCTTAAAAGAAACAAAACCTTCCTAATGGAGGGTTTTTTTTTACATTTCAACGAAAAAATTTGGTTTTTTTTTGATTTTTTTCTTAAATTTAATAAAAAAACTACAGGGTCATGACTTCAGAAAAATTAATAAAAGGTCAACTGCTTATATCTGAGCCTTCTATAATTGGAGATTTATCATTCAATAGATCTGTAATTTTATTAGCGGATCATGATAAAGATGGTTCTGTAGGTTTTATCATCAACAAACCTCTAAAGTATACAATTAACGATTTAATTCCAGAAATCAACTCAAGGTTTAAAATATACAATGGAGGGCCTGTTGAACAAGATAATCTTTATTTCATTCATAATGTACCCGAATTAATCCCTAACAGTATTGAAATTTCCAATGGTATTTACTGGGGTGGTGATTTTGAATCCACAAAGGATTTAATAAACCAAGGTAGTATCACCAAGGATAATATTCGTTTTTTCTTAGGATATTCTGGCTGGCATCAAAACCAACTAGAAACAGAAATGAACGCTAATTCTTGGATTGTGACAACCAACAATTATAAAAATAAAATCATCGGCAAGTCACCTACTCATTTTTGGAAAGACCAAATCAAAGAATTAGGTGGTGATTACCTTATTTGGTCTAATGCACCTGAAAATCCGTATTTGAATTAATCCAATTTAAAACTTAAACAAAAAAGACTTAAATGCCATTTTTATAAATGCATTTAAGTCTTTTTTGTATATGGTAACGTCAAATTATTTCACCAAAAGCAACTCATTTAATCTCTCTAGCAATAAATGTGCTGTTTGGGTTCCAAAATTTTTCTTTCGGTATTTTGTAATCGGTTGAATTCCTTTAATTACATTGGTAATAAACAATTCATCTGCTTTTTGAAGGTCAAAAGGCGAAATAATCTCTTCAACTACATCTAGGCTCTCTATTTTTTTGGCCATAGCCAAAATTTGCTTTCTCATAACCCCATTCAAACAACCCTCAGAAACTGGAGGCGTTATCAATTTATTACCCAAAAGCATAAAAATATTCCCCTGAATAGCCTCCACTACGTTTTTACTATCATTTAAAAGCAAACAGTTATCCAAACCATTTTCGTAGGCAAAAATACTAGCAGTGGTATTCAACAACCTATTGGTTGATTTTATAGAAGACAATAACTGTTTTGTAATGTAGAAGTCCTTAAATAAATCTACTTCATATTCCTTTGTTTCGAATGCATAATGCACATCTGGCAACTTAGTAGTATGTATCAAAAAAGAAATAGTATTCTTTTTAGGCAAATAATAGCCTCCATCATTCCTATAAACTGTGATTCTTACTCTTGCTGAATCCGAGAAACCATTAGCTTTTACTACTGACAACAGTTGCTCTTCAAAATATTCCATGGTAAAATTCATTGGAATCTCCATCCGGACTACACGCATAGAAGCCATTAATCGAAAGTAATGGTCTTCTAGAAAAAGAATCGTTCCTTTTACCA
>JAHEBK010000314.1 GCA_024642295.1 Flavobacterium sp.
AAAAACAATACTGGCGAAGATCTTGACAAAGACCAAACAGCTTTGCATACAGAAAATTATACCGTTTTTACCGCTTTTTAAATTTTCGAACATTTATTGAATCCGTATACTGTTTTAGAAAACGTAAAATGTGATAAATTATTAATATCAATTCCGTTACGCCTTTGGTTTTCTTCCGCTTATCGCAGTAAAACGGATATGTGGGACAGGCATTACCATGAATTTGAAGACTGGCAATTGGACTGGCTATTAGAAAAAACTGGCTGGAAAATTACCGCAAGAGAAAAATTCACACATCCTGTCAAAAAAATAGGTTTCAGACCTCTATTGCGCTATTTCACACCAAGATATTATATTGTTTTTGCTGAGAAAATCAAATAGATTAACGAATTTCGATTAACGATTTTTGATTTTTGATTGTAGTGCGTGACATCATCGTTCTGAAATCCTTAATCTAAAATCTAAAATTTTTTCAAATGAACTACTACCTAGTCATTCCTACTCATAACGAAGAAGCTTTTATATCTTTAACTTTAGACTCACTGGTGGCACAAACCGTTCCTCCTACAAAAGTTGTTGTGGTTAATGACAACTCTACCGATAGAACCGAAGAAATTGTTTTGTCTTACATAGAAAAGTATCCTTATATTACTTTGGTAAACAAAAAATCTTCGGCGGTACACATGCCAGGAAGCAAAGTAATCCAAGCGTTCCATGAAGGGGAGAAACACATAGATGATAATTATGATATACTAGTAAAAATTGATGCCGATTTGATTTTTCCGCTGAATTATTTCGAAACCATCATCAAGCATTTTAAGTCAGACGACCGAATCGGAATGGTCGGTGGATTTTGCTATATCGAAAAAAACGGTGATTTTGTATTGGAAAACTTAACCGACAAAGATCACATTCGGGGAGCCTTAAAAGCCTACCGAAAAGAGACCTACAAACAAATCGGCGGACTAAAACCAGCTATGGGTTGGGATACTGTTGACGAATTACTATGCAAGTTCTACAACTGGAAAATTGTCACAGACGAATCCTTAAAAGTAAAACACCTCAAACCTACAGGAGCCAATTACAACAAAACAGCTCGTTACAAACAAGGCGAAGCCTTTTATACTTTGGGTTACGGATTTTTAATCACAGCTATTGCTTCGCTTAAATTAGCCATACGTAAAGGAAAACCATTGCTTTTTATCGACTATATCAAAGGTTTTCTAAAAGCCAAAGCTGCCAAAACACCTTTATTGGTTACTGCGGAACAAGCCCGTTTTATACGCAAATACCGCTTACAAAAAATGAAAGAAAAGTTATTTCATTGATTAGATTTGTCGAAAAGAAGCAACTCATAACTCATAACTCATAACTTATAACTATTTTTGGTAATATTTAAAAACTATGATGCTCATTAGATATATTTCACAAATAGGACGTTATTTCTTAATGATCAAGGAGATATTCATTAAACAAACCAAATGGTCTGTGATGCGAAATCTTATCTTCAAAGAAATTGACGACTTAATCATTGGTTCACTTGGAATCGTGGCTTTCATTTCATTTTTCGTAGGTGGTGTTGTAGCCATTCAAACAGCCTTGAACCTGACCAATCCTTTGATTCCTAAGTATCTCATCGGATTTGCTACACGTCAGTCGGTAATTCTGGAGTTTGCGCCTACATTTATCTCGGTAATTATGGCAGGAAAAATGGGGTCATTTATCACTTCTAGCATTGGAACCATGCGCGTTACAGAACAAATTGATGCCTTAGAAGTAATGGGAGTCAATTCCTTAAACTACTTGGTTTTCCCTAAGATTATTGCCTTACTTTTGTATCCTTTCGTAATCGGCATTAGCATGTTCCTTGGAATTATGGGTGGCTGGATTGCAGGTGTCTATGGAGGTTTTACCTCTGCAGATGATTTTATTACGGGAGCACAAATGGATTTCATCCCTTTTCATGTCACTTATGCCTTTATTAAAACCATCATATTTGCTATTTTATTAGCAACTATACCTTCTTTTCATGGTTATTATATGAAAGGCGGTGCACTTGAGGTAGGAAAAGCTAGTACAGTTTCTTTTGTATGGACATCCGTTAGTATTATCTTATTCAATTATATTTTAACTCAATTATTACTGGGAGCATGATAGAAGTAAAAAACATAGAAAAATCATTTGGAGAGAACAAAATTCTAAAAGGCATTTCGACAGTTTTTGAAACTGGAAAAACCAACCTTATCATTGGACAAAGTGGTTCTGGAAAAACGGTTTTACTCAAAAGTCTTTTGGGAATTCATACACCAGAAGCCGGACAAATTATTTTTGACGGCAGAGTATACTCTGATTTAGAACCTGATGAAAAAAGAGATTTGCGTACTGAAATTGGAATGGTTTTTCAAGGAAGTGCTTTGTTTGACTCTATGACTGTAGCTGAAAATGTAGGTTTCCCTTTGAAAATGTTTACCAACAATAATAGAGCGCTAATCAAAGAACGAGTAGATTTTGTCCTGGAAAGAGTCAACTTAACTGATGCACATAAAAAACTACCTTCAGAAATTTCAGGAGGAATGCAAAAAAGGGTTGCGATTGCTAGAGCCATTGTGAATCACCCTAAATATCTTTTTTGTGACGAACCCAACTCTGGTTTAGACCCGAACACTTCTATCCTTATTGACAACCTCATCAAGGAAATTACAGAAGAATACAACATCACTACGGTAATCAACACACACGATATGAACTCCGTGATGGAAATTGGCGACAACATTGTTTTCCTTAAAAACGGATTGAAAGAATGGCAAGGTAACAAAGACGAAATTTTCTATACCGATAATGAAGCAGTAACAGCATTTGTATATTCTTCTAATTTGTTTAAAAAAGTAAGAGAAGCTCATTTGAAGGGGTAAATTTTTTAATTGAAAAAAAACAAATTCCAC
>JAHEBK010000315.1 GCA_024642295.1 Flavobacterium sp.
TGAAGTAATGTTACTTTCGAAAGAAAATCAAGAGATTCTCTATCGTGAAACCCCTAAACTAGAACGTTTTTTCAGAATATTAACGGAGAATTCCTTGGTTGCCAACCAAGAACGATTGATGGACAATTTAAGTTTATCTGCGGAAGAACGCTTTGAAAAATTTCAGACAAAATATGGAGACTTACAATATAAAATTCCTCAAAAACAAATCGCTTCCTTCATTGGAGTAACTCCTGAGTTTTTTAGTAAAATGAAAAGCAGACTTTTGAAAAAATAGGCAGTGGACAGTTTTTTTTAGTGATTAGTAATGAAAAGGATTTTTTTCACCATTAAATTACAGTACTCTGAACACTTCTTAATCTAGGTTAAGTGCAAAACAGGAACTCTAGCCTTAAATTTGTATAATAATTCTAAAAACAATCATTATGGCAACTACAGTTATACACCCAGCGAATACAAGAGGAAATGCAAACCACGGATGGCTTAATGCTTTCCACAGTTTTAGTTTTGCTAATTATTACAATCCAGATCGAAATCAGTTTGGTGCCTTGCGTGTTTTAAATGATGATACTATTGCTGGAGGAATGGGCTTTGGTACACATCCTCACAACAATATGGAAATTATCACCATTCCATTTGAAGGTGATTTGGCACACAAAGACAGCATGGGAAATGCTGCTACCATAAAAACGGGTGATGTACAAGTAATGAGCGCAGGTTCTGGAATTCAACATTCAGAGTTCAATCCAAATGCGGATCAACAAACGAAGTTATTTCAAATTTGGTTGTTTCCAAACAAAAAAGACGTAACACCTCGTTACCAACAAATCACTTTGGACGCAAGTAAACAAAAAAATAATTTTGCTCAAATTTTATCACCAAATGCCGATGATGAAGGGGTTTGGATACATCAAGATGCCTGGTTCTTTATGGCTGATTTTGACAAGGATTTCAGCAAAAAATACACTTTGAAAAAATCAGGAAATGGTGTATATCTCATCGTAATTTCTGGAGCAATCATGGTAGACGGACAACTATTAAATACTAGAGACGCCATTGGAATCACTAATTTCGAAACACTTGACATAGAAGCAACAACAGATGCAAAATTTTTAATAATGGAAATCCCTATGAATTACTAAAAAGCTGATGATGACGCCAACAATCACGACGAATATTGATACTAGAAGAGGTGCTTTTGAAATTGTTGTAGAGAAAAAAGTAGTAGCAAAAATGACTTTTGTTTTTGCAGGAACTACCAAATTCATAATTGATCATACGGAGGTAAATCCAGAGTACAACGGCAAGGGTTTTGGAAAATTACTTATTGAAAAAGCCATTGCTTTTGCTAAAGAAAAGAATATAAAAATTGTGCCTTTATGTCCTTTTGCCAAAGCCTATTTTGACAAACATCCCGAATTTAATAGCATTTTATGACAACTAAAAAAACCTGTAAATTAAAAATTTACAGGTTTTTAAAACTAAATTATTTACTAAACAACATTATGAAAAAAAACTTTTTTATTCTTCAGAAACTAATGGTCTTTGAACTTCCATAGCTACATCCAATAGAACAGCTACTCCTTTATCATTTACCATTGTCATATTTAATGTATCTAAAACTGCTAATTTTCTTGACGTTAAACCACTAAACATATTATAAGATATGTTCATTTCTTTCAATTGATTCAATTTTTCCAATTCAAATGGAACTTGTCCTTCAAATTTATTTTCAAATAAACTTAAATTTTGCAAATTGTTAAGTTCTGAAATTTTAGGACTTAATTTACCTACCATCATATTACTATTAAGAAGTAATGTTTTTAATGATTTAATTTCATAAAGTGAATTTGGAATTTGTCCTTCAATTTCATTATTAAAAAGTGACAATACTTGTAATTTTTGAAGGTTACCAATTTGAGTAGGTAAATCTCCTTTCAATCTATTCATATACAATTCAATTTTCTCTAAATTAGATAATTTACAAATTGAGGAAGGAATAGTTCCTTCTAATTTATTAAAAGAAAGATTTAAGACTCTTAAATTTTTCAAATTATCTAAATCACTAGGAATAAAACCTGTCAATTTATTTTTATGTAAATTTAATTCTTGCAAATCAGAAAGAGTAACTAAATCAGAAGGCAAAACACCTACTAAGTTATTATTACTTAAATTAATAGAAACCACTTTATCTCCATCTAATTTAACCCCGTACCAAGAACTTACAGGTGTATTCAAATCCCATTTAGAAGTCCAATTATCTCCTTGAGTTAAATTGTATAATTTTACTAAGGCTGCTTTATCTGATGAAGATACTTCTGCAACCATCACAATAGACGTTAGAAGAGTCAGTACAAAAGTGAATATATTTTTCATAACTACTTGTTTTTAACTTTATAATAATATTCAAATGTAGCTAAAAACAAAGTTTATATGCTAAAAAAATCGATGAAATACACTTTTTATTAATTAATTAAAATATTATTCCTACAAATGTAATAATAAAAAAAATAACTATATTTGATTCACTAACCTTAAAGTTATTAATTATGGAAATTAATTTTTTAGCGCTTTTAGCTGCTGCAGCTTCAACATTAGTCGTTGGGTTTATTTGGTACAATCCAAAAGTATTTGGAACTATTTGGATGAAAGAATCGGGCATGACCGAAGAAAAAATGAAAGGTGCAAATATGGCTTTAATCTTTGCCTTGTCAGTTTTATATGCTTTTATGATTTCAATGGTTTTACAAATGCTTGCCATTCATCAATGGGGAGCTGTTAGTATGGTTGGAGGTGACCCAAGTATGGCAAAGCCTTCTTATGAAGCTTTCATGGCTGATTATGGAACAGCTTTTCGTACATTTAAACATGGTGCTTTTCACGGAATACTTGTTGGAGTTTTTATGGCATTTCCTATGATAGCAACTAATTCACTTTACG
>JAHEBK010000316.1 GCA_024642295.1 Flavobacterium sp.
TGCAATTGTTTATAGACTTTTGCTAAATGTTTTTTTAAAATGAACAAGAAAATCGTTCGTATTAGTGCGCTATGCGTTTTAATCGGTGCATCTGTTTTTGCACAAAAAAAAGGAGAAATCGCTGCTCCAAATGAATTAAATGAAGTGGTTATCTCCGACTCCAAATTTGCTTTGCCAAAAGAAAAATCGGGTAAAGTAATTGTCAAAATTACAGCCGCAGACTTGGCTAAAAAAGAAGGACAATCGTTAGCGACAGTCTTGAGCACAGTTGCAGGGGTTGAAATCAATGGAAATCAAAGTAATGCTGGTAGAAATTTAGGAGTCTACATACGTGGTAGCCGTAGCCGACAAACGTTGATTTTAATTGATGGTGTACCCGTTTCGGATGCATCTGCTATTAATTTAGAGTATGATTTACGATTACTTCCTGTGGAACAAGTAGAGAGTATTGAAATCATGAAGGGAGCTTCAAGTACCTTGTACGGTACAGGTGCCGCTGCAGGGGTCATCAATATTACCTTGAAAAAAGGAACTAAAAAAGAAATTGCTGGGAATGTGTACATGAATGTGGGGACACAAACTACTGCGGATAAAACCAATTACAGTCCAGCTGAATTTAATCAAGGATTTAATTTTGGTGCCAAAAGTGATACTTTCAATTATTTTGCATCGTTGAATAGTACCGCCGTTCAAGGAATTTCAGAGGCCAAAGGTGCTACTTTTGAAGATGACCTTTTTCAAAGAGTAAGCTCAGTAGCAAAACTAGGCTTTACACCAACAAAAAAACTAAGCTTGGACTTTTTTGCAAATTACGACCGAATCAAAAATGAATTTGATAATTCGTATGATAATTTTAGCAATCCAGATTCACCTGTAAATGTTTCCACTTCTGAGCAGTTTCGTTTTGGGTTTTCTCCTAAATACAAATATAATAGTGGAGAGTTAGTCTTGAATTCTAGTTTTAATATGATTGAAAGAGGTTATAGTGTGTTTAATAGTTGGACAAAAAAGGTAGATCCAAGTGAGTTTAAATCAAGAAATGTGAATGTTGATGCTTATAATAAATACCAGTTTTGCAAACAATTTTTTGTAGTTGCAGGTAGTCAATTTCAATTTTATGAAATGAATTCTCAAACCGTTTATGGTAGTATTACTGGTGAAATTGCTAAATTTAACATTTTTGATCCTTACATAACAGCTGTTTATAATTCAGATTTTGGTCTGAATGTAAATTTAGGAGGTAGATACAATATACATAGTCTTTATGGGAGTCATTTGGTGTATAATATTAATCCATCTTTTTCTTTTTCTGAATTGCCTTTGAAACTGTTGGCTTCGTATAGTACGGCTTATATTACTCCTAGTTTGTATCAATTGTACTCTCCTTATGGAAATTTAGCTTTAACACCTGAAGAGAATAGTACTGTTGAAGGAGGGTTTGAGGTGTCATTATTAGATAAAAAACTAACATTGAATTCTGTTGCTTTTTACCGCCAAGAGGATAATTCAATAGGTTATTTTAAGTCAAATTATATCAATACGGTTGGGAAATATAATGCAACTGGAATTGAGACGATGGTTACTTATTTGTTTTCAAAATATTTAGGAGTAAGTGGAAATTATACTTTTACACAAGTGGAAGAGGAATTGAGCAGGCTAATCCCAAAACATAAAGCAAATGTTTCTATTGATTACCAATTTAACGAGAGAATATTTTTTAATTTAAACTACCAATATGTTGATAAAAGAAATACATCCTTTTTTGATGGAGGTACTAATAAAACAACTTCTGTGCTTTTAGATGCTTATCAACTAGTAAATGCAACTGCTAAGTATGTTGTTATCAAAAATAGAATGAATGTTTTTGGATCTGTAACTAATATTGGAAACAAAGATTTTCTTGAGAATGTTGGCTATAGTACTCGTGGAAGAAATTTTAAAATTGGATTTACGTTTTTGTTTTAATAAGCTATATTGAATTTAGATTAATAAAAAAATCCCCTGAAAAGTTTAAAAACTATCAGGGGATTTTTCGTAAATCACAATTGTAATTTACATCGTCTGTATATTGTTTTGCTCTAAAATTGCTAATAGATAGAGACTTTGGTCTGCGTCATATTTTTCAATACCACTTTTATACCAATCTTCAATAATGTTAAGTTGGTAAGGTGTAAAACCATCTGAATCGATATTCATTCCTAACATACCTGCTAATTGGAATTCATCCAAAACTTTATTAGTAACTATTTTGGGAGGAATGCCTTCGGATATTTTACCGTTCAATCTCTCATAATCGGATCTGCCACAATCAAATCCTGAATTAAATGCTTGACATTCCTTTTTGTTTGTATTCAAATGTAAAAAGGGATTCAAACCATGAGAATATCCTTCGATATAATCTTGTCTATAAACGGGGTCAAATATATCTTCCATACTATTTAAGTATTAAGTTCCTGAATTAATTACACTCAAACCTAGTAAAATTGAATTGACAAATAAATAATAATCGTTTAAAGGAAAAAAAAAACTTCAATCGTCATGTTTTCTTAAAAAAATTTAATAAATAATTGTTTTTTATGTTAATTTAAGGTTACCATAATAAGTAGTGAGTTTATGAAGATTTTTTCTTTTTGATGAGATAAATTGTTTTCAATCATAAAAAAAAGCGCCATTCAGCGCTTTTTGTATTTTTAGTTATCTTCATCGTCTATCATATGTGATTTTGAATAGCCTCTCCATTTTTCGATACAATCTTGAAAATCTTGTGGTAATTCAGTATCAAATCGTTTGTACTCTCCAGTTGAAGGATGGACAAAGCCTAATGTTTTAGCATGTAAAGCTTGTCTGGGTAAAGCTTTAAAGCAATTGTCAATAAATTGCTTGTATTTAGTAAAAGTTGTTCCTTTTAAAATTAAATGACCACCATAACGTTCGTCATT
>JAHEBK010000317.1 GCA_024642295.1 Flavobacterium sp.
AAATTAAAAATGAGGATAACCCCTCTATTTTTTTTTTATTTATGGAGAAACGATATCTCCGTCCCAACCCAGAATTCCGCCTTCAAGATTGTAGGCATATTCAAATCCTAGTTCGTTCATAATTTGGCAAGCTTTACCACTTCTTGCACCTGAACGACAATACACATAGTATTTTTTATTTTTGTCTAAGGCTTCGATTTCCGAAATAAATTCTTGTCCCTTGTGAATATCGATATTTATTGCCTCCGGGATAATACCATCATTATACTCATCCTCAGTTCTAACGTCTAGAATAATAACGTTCTCATCAGCTTCTAGCTGTGCAACCCATTCCTCTTGTGATAAATTCATAATTTGTTGTTTTTTTTAGTAAAAATACAATGTTTTTATAACATACAAAAGGCTCATTTTACGAATTTAATAAACACGAAAAACCATCAGTAACTACAAACAACACACATACAATAAGTTAACAAATAAAATAAAAAAAAAGCATCATTTAACTTTTAGTTATTAGCAAAGTACTTCTCGAAATTTTTAATATTTATGGTCTTAAAATATCCACTTTATAGTTGTTTTTGAAAATATATTTAAATTATATAAAATTGCCGTTTTTTTAAGTGAATCTAATAAATTTCACACAACGATTATTGATTTAACCTATGTTTACATAAGTTTTCTTCAAAATAATTTCTATATTCGAACGCAACTACTAAAAAAAAATCTAAATGCAAGATAACATACATCAAATTTTTTCCTCATTTTCAAAAGAATTAATTAGTGATATTGAAGAAAATGGTAGTTTCAAAAATTTTGAAACTGGTGATATTATTATGCGAACAGGGCAATACATTAAAAACACCGTTTTGATTACCAAAGGAAAAATAAAAATCTATCGAGAAGGTGAAAATGGTGGTGAGTTTTTTATGTATTATTTACAACCTGGTCAAGCCTGTGCTATTTCGATGATTTGTGCGACTAAAAATGAAAAAAGCCAAATCATGGCTAAAGTCGTCGAAGATGCCGAACTTTTAATGGTGCCTTTACCTTTGATGGATAAATGGATGATGCAACACCGTTCTTGGTATGAATTTGTAATTGAAACCTACCGTAGTCGTTTTGAAGAGGTATTAGAAGTCGTTGACAGCATTGCTTTTAGAGCTATGGATGAACGATTAGAATTTTATTTAAAACGCCACCGTGACGCCTGCGGATGCAATCTCTTAAAATTGTCTCATCAAGAAATTGGAACTGAGTTGAATACTTCCAGAGAAGTAATTTCTCGTTTGCTCAAAAAAATGGAACAACGTGGATTAGTCAAATTACACCGCAATAATATTGAACTTTTGGACTTATAATAGCCCAATGTGATAAAAGTTACTGTCAGTAAATAATTATCGCCCAACCTTTGTAAAAAAAATTACAGATGGAATATTTGGGTTATTTTGCTTCAATTATTATCGGACTTTCTTTAGGACTAATTGGTGGAGGTGGTTCTATTCTTACCATACCTATATTAGTCTATTTATTCAAAGTAGACCCTGAATTAGCTACCAGCTATTCGCTATTTATTGTAGGATTGACTGCCTTGTCTGGTGGATATAGCCATTATAAACTGGGGAATCTCAATCTAAAATCGGCGCTATATTTTGCGGTTCCATCCATTGTTTCGATATTAATTATCCGTGAAGTTATCTTCCCTCAGATTGCTTCTACCCTATTCACAATTGCTTCCCATGCTGTTTCTAAGGATTTACTAATCATGATTGTCTTTGCTGTTTTAATGATTAGTGCTGCCTTATCAATGATTAAAAAACAAAAAACTAAAATTGTTCAATCAAAAACAAATTACCTTCAATTAGCAATAATTGGTTTCTTAGTAGGTATTGTAACTGGTTTTTTGGGTGCTGGAGGAGGTTTTTTAATTATTCCCGCATTACTATTTTTCGCAAATCTCCCAATGAAACAGGCAGTAGGCACTTCATTACTAATAATCTTTATCAATTCAGCTATTGGATTTGCCGGAGATTTATATATTGGAACTCCTATTGATTATGAGTTTTTATTGATTATTTCGGGAATGGCTTTTATAGGAATGCTCATTGGAATTCAATTCTCTAAAAAAATAGATGGAGACAAACTTAAACCTGTTTTTGGTTGGTTTGTATTGGTTATGGGAATTTATATCATTACCAAAGAAGTGTTTTTCTAATAATTTATAGAATAGTCATGCTACCTAAAAATTGAGATTTTAAAATCTAACAATCAATAACTTATTTTAAAGAGTTGTTACTAAAATTAATACCACGCAAATTTTTCCTTTGAAAGAAATCCCTTTTATCAATCTTGATGAAAGGGATTTTGTATTTAACTTTTCATCTGTGTTTTGTAAAGAAGACTAGATAAAAATTAATGCTCACCGTAGCCTACATCATCCATTTTTCCGCTAAACACTTTGTATTGAATCACAAAATAAGCAATAACCAAGACCAAAGCAATGGCAAACCAATACACACCTACATTCAACGCATATTCATCCGCTGCAACATTGTAAATCGTTAGGGATGGATTGACTTTATTGGTTGACGGTAGGACTTCGGGAAATATTGAAGCTGTTGTTGAAGCGAATCCACCCAAGAGAAAAAGTGTTGAAAAAAGGAATCCTGTTCCATCCTTCTTAAAAGTTTTTACTTTGAAAAGCCCAAATAATCCCGTAAAAGTAATCAGAGGAAATATAAAAAGAATCGGGTTGTTTATAAAATTATGAAACGGTTCTTTCTCTATAATATGCCATACGGATAGCGAGACAATTACCAATGCCAATAAAACAAAATTCATTCTATAAACGACTTCTTTTAACTTTAGATTCAAATCAGAATTGGTTTTGTAAATAATCCAATTAGCACCGTGCATCATCAAA
>JAHEBK010000318.1 GCA_024642295.1 Flavobacterium sp.
TTATTTTTTCAGCTATATTTTCAGCATTTAATCTTTCGACTTCTTGTTGCGCAATTTTACGAATGGTAATATCAAAACAAATAATAAGCAATTCCGATTCCTCTTTTCGGATTGAAACGGGAATCATAGAAAGGTCTAGCCAAATTATTTCTTCATTTGAATTGGTGATTTTCAATTCGCCTTGCCAACCACTTTTTTGTTTTTCTTTGATAATTTGGTCAATAAACAATTGTTCTTTTTCGATTGAAGTAAGTACTTCAGAGAACTTTTTATCAGCATGAAAACTAGTATAGTTGACTAGTTTAGCAAATTTCTCTCCTATGTGTATAATGCTACCGTCATTGGCTATTCGGCAATACAATAACGTATTTTCCATAGCATAATTTAACGATTTCAATTCTTTGACAGAGTTCTCTTTTTGTTCGCTAATAATTTCAGTGTCGTAAGCTAATTTGAGTGCTTTTTTTTCTGAAATTAAAAGTTTAGAAATAAGATGTTCGATTTTGGTATTAGTAGGTTTGAATATAAATTGAAGCTCAAGGAGTAAGACCAAGAGCGTAAAAAATAAAATTCCATATTCCGTATTGCGTTGAAGTGTCACTTTTTGGAAAGCTTCTTTTTCGTATTGCCCCACAATTTGGTTCATTTTTTTTAGAAAAATGACTTGATTGTCTAGAACTGTTTGAATTAACATCTGATTTTCAATTGGAGATCCTCCTGATTTTCGACGTTCTAAAATTTTCTTTGTTGTGGCAACTATCGTATCAAAATTAGGTGTAATATTGATGTATAATTGTTGAAGCTCGTTGGTTTGTTTTTTTGGTAATTGCAGACTGTCATCTCCGTATTGAAGTCCAATTTGAGTTGTTCTCCAAATTGATAATGTCTCTGTAATATTGAAAATTTGTTGTTTTGTTTTGGCAGCGTCAGAAACAGCATTAAGAATCAAAATCTCCTTGACTAATTTTTGGCTCAACATCCTTTGTTTTCCAGAAATATTAATCAATCGGGAATCATTAAGTTGGGTGTTGATGTTGTATTGAATCAATAATTGACTCAAACTTACGGTTATAGCAATCGTGATTAAAGCAAAAATATAGCGTTGCTTTAGCTTTTTGAAGTTGAAACTATTGGCTGATTCTAAGATGTTTTTTTTCATATCCTTACAATCCGAGCGCTTCTTTAATTAGGTCTAAATTTTCAGCACTATAATTGATTTTTAAAGCTGCTTGATGTCCTTTTTCAGACATTTTATTCCAAGTTTTAAGAATGATATTTTTTAGTTTTTCTCTGTCGTGTTTTTCAACAAAAGGTTGTAAGTAGTATTCTAAAAAGACCAAACAAATTACATCTTCTAGTAATTGTGTTTCGGCGTCTTTTTTAAGTAATTTTTTTTCAATTAAAAAAGATACTCTTGCAATAAATTCAGGAGAATATCCTGCTTTTTCAAGGATTTCAGCAGTAGTTTTGGCGTGGAATTTTTTTAAATCTTCTCTCCATTTTAAATACCCCACACGATCCATTGGGTAGGATTCACGAGCGATTTTCCAACGGCAAATGTGTTGGGCTTTGGCAGCAATTTGTACTTCTTCTGAAGCATTAGGAAAAAAATCCATAAGCTTTTCGGACATTCTATTAGAGTATAATAGTTCTTTCGGAAAGTTTATGGATTCGTGTATTTCTATGTTTGGGTCTTGAGCATTTTCTGCATCAATCCATTGGCAGGCTTTTTGAAAAGGTGTCGTAGTCATTTGGAGTATTTTTTGATACTTCAAAGATACATATTTAATCTATAAACCCAATCAATACTTCGCCATCAACAACTTTTACGGGGTAAGTTGCAATTTTTAAATCATCACCACTTAAATTGCTTCCGTCTTTTAATGAAAACGTTTTTTTGTGGATAGGACAGGCAATTTTAGGCGTGTCTTCAACAGAACCAATCATTCCTCTTGAAAGTACCATCTCCATTTTGTGAGGGCATACATTTTGACAAGCATACCATTCGTTTCTTCTTTCGAAGTTGATAACGGCAATCTGTTTGTTTTTGTATTTAACACAACCACCACCATCAGTAGGGAAATCAGCAATTTTTCCAGCTTTAAACCACACTTTTACATCGTTAAGAGCTACTGATTCGTATTGAGTTAGTATGTTTTCCATGTTTTTATATTTTAGTTTCCTTATTCCGACGCTTTCTATAAGCGAAAGCGTCGAGATTGGAATGTTTTAAATTCTAATGTTTATATTGCTGTTTGCCTTAGTAGATTACCAAGCTTTAGGCATTTTTTGATCTCTTAAAGGAATATACTCGATAGTATCATCACGATCGTCAGAGTTTGTAAAATGACTAAAACGTTTCATCATTTCAGGATCTTCGATAGCTTGTTTCCATTCACATTCGAAAGTGTCTACTAATTGTTGCATTTCAGCTTCCAATGTTACGTTGATTCCTAAGCTATCGTTAATCACGATGTCTTTCAAATAATCAATTCCACCTTCTAATTTTTCTAACCAAGTAGAGGTTCTTACCAATGGTCCAGCCGTACGGATGTAGTACATTAAGAAACGATCCATGTATTTGAAAACGGTTTCCTTGTCTATTTGTTCCGCCAATAGAACTGCGTGTTTTGGATTGGCTCCACCGTTTCCACAGATGTATAAGTTCCAACCGCCTTCTACAGCAATGACACCAAAATCTTTTCCTCTTGCCTCAGCACATTCTCTAATACAAGCAGAAACTCCTCCTTTTAATTTGTGAGGAGAACGAATGCCTCTGTATCTATTTTCTAATTCGATAGCCAAGGTAGTACTGTCATCCATTCCGTAACGACACCAAGCATTACCTACACAACTTTTTACTGCTCTCAATGATTTTCCGTAAGCATGTCCGCTTTCAAAACCATTATCGATTAATTTT
>JAHEBK010000029.1 GCA_024642295.1 Flavobacterium sp.
ATATTTGAACTGTTAGAGCTGCTAGTGCTGTTATTCTCTAATGCTAACACATAGCTTTCATTTTTATTTAAAGTAAGGGTAATAGGTCCTGTAATTATGGTTCCGTCCGAAAGTATAGTCCCGATAGGAATATTTGAAATAGTCAGTATGGTGTTATTCTCAGTAGCTAATATGGATGAAAAATTTAATAGAGAAGAATCATTGACCGGATTAAACATCGCTCCTAAACGAAAAATTGTTCCTAAAGCACTATTCCCTTTAGAAACAAGGCCACCCGCATGGTTATAATTTCCTGTACTGGTATTTAAAGCTGAATTAATTCGTAAACTGACATAAACCAAGTCATCAGCTTCAATAATATAACCTTTGTTGGTTAATTTACCTATAGCTGTTTTTGGAGTCATTAACTGAGTGTCATTTCCTGTTCCGATATTATATACATAGGGAGTTGTATTGTTTACAACTCCATTTATTACCGTACCTCCAATTGCAATAATTTTAAAACTTACATTGCTGGTACTAGGTGTTGAAATGTAAAAATAATGATCAAAAGCTAAATTAGTATTACAACTTATAGGTGGTATATAATGTGTTTTGCTAAATTGTGCAGAACTGCTAAATGATATTAATAACAGTAAAATAAGCGTATTTTTTTTCATATGATAAAAATAATGATAATTTTTTTCACATTTGACGAAATAATCAATATATTATTGCTATATCAGCTGTTAAAAAAAACATAAAATCTATATTTTTATCCTGTTGTTTTAAGTCTGGCGTTTAATTCTTACAATTTCTACAATAATAAATTTTAAAATAAAACTTATTTTAATTGACAAATACAATTACTGAAATCAATTAAAAAAGTGTTTATTTAGTGTAAATTTGTAGTAAATATAATTATCATGAGTGAATCTTCTGTTTTGTTTAAAAAACCATCCTATCCTATTAACAATGCTTTGTTAGATTATTTGGAACGATTTGATCGTATCTCTAATGTCTCAGTTTGTTATGACGATTTGTTGCGTTTTTCAGGTTCGATTAATGTATATGATAAAAATGATCAAGATACTTTATGGGTTCGTGTGTATTATAGTGAATATGAAAGAAACGAAATTGATTTAATTTTAAAGAAAATATATTCTCTCTTACATTCTGATGGAAATACGGATATTATCAAATTTCTAAATATTGATGCTATTGATTATTGCACATTTGGAAATTCAAAACCTTTTAGAATTAAGGTTAGAAACATCCTAAATGATAATTATGTGCATTTTTATATTAAAAAAGCAGATGCATCAAGAATTTACGGATTAGAATTAGAACATATTTTGTCACCCGATAAAATTAATTTTTTGGTACATCAAGACACTTTAATTGAAGAACATATCATAGGGATTCCTGGTGATGTTTTTATGGAAACATTATTGGAAAAATGTACAGAAACAGAAAAGTCTCAAATCGCTAAAGAGTTTGTGAAATTTAACGAACGCTGTATGATTCGTCTTCTTGGTGACATGAGAGCATACAATTATGTAATATTGCCCATTCATGATTTTGATCAAGTGGTTTACCGAATTCGCCCCATCGATTTTGACCAGCAATGTTATGAGGGAAATTTTAAAATTTACCGTCCGCAATTTTTTAAAGAAAATTCACCGATGATTCAATTAATCAAAAACAAATTACAAACTACTTCTATAGAACAATATAAAAATGAAGAGCGTGCTGCCTTGGCTAAAAGGGTACATTCTGCGGGAAATCGTATTCAGAAATTATTAAAAATTATGATTAACGATGAAATTGCACCCGATGCCCATATCGAAAGATTGAAATTAGAATTGTATCGTTATACGAATGATTTGAAATTTAAAAATGCTACTTCGATGGGACAGATCCTTGAGGCTGCTTTTGAATATGTATCCATGAACTATAAAAATCTAAATGTTTTTAAATCGGGATTTTAATTTTTCAGGATTAATTATTGTTTAGGAGTCGTTAATAAGTTCAAAGAAAATTTTATATATGTTGTAGCCTCAACTTTCTTTTTTTATGAAAGTCAATGATGGTTTCGTTTATATCTTTTAGTTCAGGTGTAAGAAAAGTTATTTGTCCATCTTCAATATTAGTTTGTTCTAGTTTGCAAAAAGTGCATCTGTATTCTCTAATGTGTTCAGTGACATTTTTAGTCGTTATCATTTTATGTCCAATAAATTGACAAATGATTTTTTTGCTAAAAATAATCTTTGCGGTTTCTACTGCTTTCATGATTAAATAGATTTTTGTTTGTTTTGTGGAATTCTAAAACTATAAAAAATCAGCTAAAAAGCATAATTTTATCGATAAAGTAATCGTTTTAAAAGAATTACTACTAAAAAACTGATATAAGTAAGTTTTGTTTATGTTAGCAAACAATAAAAAAATCCTCAACTGTTTGAACAATTGAGGATTACTATTTTAATAATAAACAGGATTTAGCTTTTTTGCTCCTTATTAAAATACACTAAGTAGTAGTACATTTGTTTTTCTTCATCCCATCCTTTTTCCACAAATTTCTCTGCGCTTTCAGGATTGATAAAATCCATTTTGATTTGGATATTGGTATCAAGGTTAATCACATTTTTAATCGATTTACGAGCGTCACTTACAGCAGCATTAGCAATAGGGAAGGAGGTAACGTCTTCAATGCTGTATTTTTCACCTTTATCTACTTTGTAGTTTTTAAATTCAGGAATCAAATCAGGATTGTCTAAAACTTCATTTAGGAAATTAGTTTCTTCAAATTGATCGTTTTTAGCAAAATAATTCACTGAACGGTTCATGAACATCACTTCTTCTTTTTTGTCCTCAGCAGGAAAAACCACGTCTTTAGCAAAACCTTGACAAAATTTCAAGTATTTCTTTGTAATAAAGTTTTCATCTTCAAAAGCATCAACAGATAAAAAATGTTCTAACCAGTAACGAGCATCATAACGGTTGCTGTCTACCGTAAGGATTTTAAAGCCTTCTTCTTTTTTGTGGTTGAAAATAATACAGCCTTTGTCCAATTTGTTCAAGTTAATTCCTTGTTGCAGAATCATATCAAGATGTGTTTCTTTTTCTTCAAATTGCAAAAAGTCCGATTGTAACTCACTTTTAAAAATTCCAATCGCATCAACGGGTGTATTGTCAATATTGACATTAGTTAAATAGGTTACATATACTTCTCCGTTTTTAATGTGTGGATGATTTGATTGCTCAAACAAATGTTTGGTTATTTTTTTTGAACCTTCATGTAAAGTGGTGGGGTCATCAAAAATTTCACAAGCATATTTATACATATCATTGTAATCCAGATCTACTTCATGAGCAAACTGATAGTAATTTTCTTCTTTTTCTCTAAAAGGTTTTAAGAAAAACTCTTTGATAAGAGGCACCACTTCATCCGAAAGATTAAATGGTTGCTCTGATAAAAAAATAGCTTCATTACGACTTTTGTTTCCTACACGGTGTATAGAAAGCGTGTCAATGTGCGTGTTAAATAAGTTGATCATTTGTTTTGAGTTATCCTCTCCCTAGCCCTCTCCAAAGGAGAGGGATCCGGGACTAAAAGATTGTTAAATTATATTTTTAGAGTATTCGATTTTTAACTTCAATAGTAGTAAAAATGTTTTTTTTTGGAGGTGCCTTTTCGATATTATCTCCCTCTCCTTTGGAGAATCCTGAAGCTTCGGGAGGGGAGAGGATTAATTCCAATTCTCCTCAAATCCAAAATCTTCAAAACTACTGTCTCCCTCAAACATGTCAAGGTCGTCTTCGTCTAGTCCGTCTTCAAAATCATCGTAAAAATCATCGGCATTTTCTGCTTCAAAGCTTTTTTCTAAAGCTTCTTCAGGGATTTCTCCATGAGAGAAAAGCGTTTCAGGGTAAATTGCTCCAGCAGTTGTTTCTTCAATAGCAGCAAGTTCTACTAGGAATGTCCACATATTGATAAAATCATAAACATAAATGATTTTGGTGTTTTCCTCATCTAAGATGTCTGATAATTTATAATCACTCATCGTTTTTTGCTCACCAGGAACATCTCCTGTGTCAAAAAGTGGGATTTCATCTTCTTGATTCCAAGTTTCATCACAAGTATAAAAGGAAGCTACCTCCATGCCGTCAAATCCAAAGGCATTAAAAATAGCATTGTGTAAATCCTCTAAAGTGTCGTCTTCCAATATCGCAATATCTCTAAAGATATCTTCTTCTGCATCTAGAATAGCTCTGAATTTGTAAACCATAATCGTTGTTTTAATGAAAGTTCAAAGGTAAAATTTAAATTTCAGATTTTAGAATGACAGAGTTGTTTTGTTGATAAGATTTTAAATACCTTATAAGCTACGGATGTCATTTTTTAGTTTTATGCATTAGAGATTAAGATATTTTAGGAGTTAAGAAGATTTTAATTTTATAGTAACAGTCATAATGTTTCTGAAACGGGAATCTGGAGGTGTTTGTAAATCGTATTCAATATATTATTCGGATTAATCTTAATTCAATTTCTTAATGACTTTGGCAGGATTACCTACAGCGAGAGAGTTGTTAGGAATGTCTTTTGTGACTACAGAGCCTGCTCCAATTACACATCCATTTCCAATGGTGACTCCAGGACAAATAATGGCATTTCCACCTATCCAACAATCGCTTCCTATTGTGATAGGTAATGCCATTTCGTGGGTGCGTCTGGTGGCAGCATCGAGTGGGTGAGTGGCAGTGTAAATTTGTACACCTGGTCCAATCAATGTGTTTGAACCGATGTTCACTTTGTTACAATCAAGCACTACGCAATTTACATTAAAATATACATTTTCGCCGCAAAAAATATTGTATCCATAGTCACAATGAAAGGGGGGTTCGATGTATAAATTTTTGCCTGCATTTGGAAGTAATTCGGCTAAGATTAATCGAGCATTTTTGGTGATTCGATACTCGGTTATGTTTAATCTGTGGAGTAAATTTTTGGCTTTACGGCGGTCTTTTTTGAGGTCTTCTCCACCCGATAAATAGAGTTCTCCATTCATCATTTTTTCTTTTTCGGTTTCCATGATTTTCATAAAATTGTATTCGTAAATATACGCTAAAAAGGGTAGGGTTACAAGTTGATTGTAGTCTCTAAAACAGTCTTTTTAAATTTGTTTTGAGTTACAATAGTGTGTTGGTTTTGGTTTTATGTATGTATTGAAATCTTTGATTTGATATTTTAAGTATAAAATCATGTAAGTGTATTTAAAGTACTGGTAGTTAATTTTTTAAATAAATGATATAGATTATTTCTATAGTTGTTTTTTAAGGCTTTTTTGAGCTGTGATAGTGAGGGTTTTGAAATTTATATAAAATTAAAATCGGTTTTTAATTTATTTTTAAATCTCAATAAAAACGAAAAAATAACATTTTGAAAAATTGGGTTTAAATACCATTTAACAAAACAAATTGTTATTTTGTTGTTTACAAATAAAGGAAATATTTATAACTTATTGATTGTGTTTTGATTTCTTTTTTTAAACCCTTTTTTTAGTTTTTTAAGTGTTATTTGGTTGATTAAAATTGGTTTTGAATTCATCAAAAATGGATCTTTTTATAGTTCGTTTTTTTAATGTTTTTTTTGTTGAAAAAGGTGTGTTTTTGAAACTTGAAAAAGAATTTTTTTTGAAGTTGAATTTGCCACGACAACTAATAATTTTTTGTTAATCATTTTAATATAACAGTATAAAGATTGTAAATTAGTTTTCTATTATTTTAAAAATATACCATGAAGTGGCTCTTTTCTGTTTTTGTTTTTCTGCTTTTTTCAACTGTTATTTTGGCTCAAAAACCAGTCGTTTTTGATTCTTATACTGCGTTGGAAAATGCAATTTTAAAAGATGAAAACACAACTTATGTAGTCAATTTTTGGGCTACTTGGTGTGCGCCTTGTGTCAAAGAATTGCCTTATTTTGAAAAACTAAATTCGGTAAACAAGAAGGTGAAAGTCGTTCTTGTGAGTTTGGATTTTAAAGATCAATATGAATCGCGATTGATTCCTTTTTTGAGAAAGAAAGCCATCAAGTCTGAAGTAGTTTTACTCACAGATAAGAATTACAATGCTTGGCTTCCTCGAGTTGATAAAGACTGGTCTGGTTCTATTCCAGCGACTTTGATTATCGATAAAGGGAAAAAAGTCTTTGTAGAAAAAGACTTTGCTTCTTTTGAAGAATTAAACAATTATGTAAACACGATTACTAACTAACACTTTTATACTATGAAAATTTTAAGTTCTTTATTTTTAATGTTTACTTTCTTTATTGGAGTTGCTAATCCAATGCCTCCAACGGGTTATAAAACGGGTGATGTGGCCACTGATTTTAAATTAAAATCAGTTGATGGTAAAATGTATAGCCTCTCTGATTATAAAGATGCAAAAGGCTTTATTGTGGTTTTTACCTGTAATCATTGTCCTTTTGCAAAGAAATACGAAGATAGAATTAATGATTTGGCTAAAAAGTACAAATCGAAAGGCTATATCCTTTTAGCAATCAATCCGAATGACCCTGAAGTGCAACCTGAAGATAGTTTTGATTTGATGAAAGTAAGAGCTAAAGAAAAAGGATTTGTTTTTCCGTATTTATTTGATGAAGGACAAAAAGTATTTCCTCAATATGGAGCGACTAAAACCCCTCATGTTTTTTTATTAGATAAGAACCGTGTGGTGAAGTATATTGGAGCTATTGATGACAATGTAGATAGTGCTGCTGATGTGAAAGAGAAATTTCTTGAAAACGCTATTGCAGCTATCGAAAGTGGAAAAAAGCCATCACCAGAAAGCACCAAAGCAATTGGTTGTTCGATTAAAGTAAAAAGATGAAATTGAAGGCTTCTAAATTAAAATGGGTTTGCTGTTTTCTAACAACAAACCCATTTAAGATATAACTAAAAATTAACTTAATTATCCAATCAAGCTAATGATTTGTGAAGCTAATTCAGTACCAATTCTATCTTGTGCTTCTCCCGTTGCAGCTCCAATGTGTGGAGTCAAAGAGATTTTAGAGTGCATTAAGATTCTCATTTCTGGTTTTGGCTCACTTTCAAAAACGTCTAAACCTGCAAAAGCAACTTTACCGCTATCCAAAGCATCGATTAAAGCAATTTCGTCAATTACACCACCACGAGCACAGTTTACAATACCTACACCGTCTTTCATTGTAGCTAAAGCAGCTGCATCTACGATGTATCCATCTTGAGCAGGAACGTGTAATGTGATAAAGTCTGCTTCTTTAAATAAAGACTCTAAAGATTGTGAAACGATTGTAGTTGTGATAGATTGTCCGTCAAAGAATTCTACTTTAACGTCTACTTTTGGGATAAAACTATCAGCAGCGATAACTTTCATACCTAAACCAAGCGCCATTTTAGCAGTAGCTTGACCTATACGACCAATACCAACAATTCCTAAAGTTTTTCCTCTCAATTCTACTCCATCAGCATATGCTTTTTTCAAACCGTTAAAGTTTGAATCTCCTTCAAGAGGCATATTTCTGTTTGAATCGTGTAAGAAACGAACACCTGATAATAAATGTGCAAAAACCAATTCAGCCACAGATTCTGATGAAGATGCAGGAGTATTGATTACGTGAATTCCTTTGCTTTTCGCATAATCCACATCAATATTATCCATCCCTACACCACCACGACCGATGATTTTAATACCAGGACAAGCATCAATAATGTCCTTACGAACTTTAGTCGCACTACGAACCAAAATAACACTTACGTTATTCTCGTTGATGTAGTTTGCTACTTGTTCTTGAGCAACTTTTGTAGTGATTACTTCAAAACCACCTTTTTCTAAAGCCAAGATTCCACTTTCTGAAATCCCGTCGTTTGCTAATACTTTCATTTTTTTTATTTCATTACGAGGAATATTTTTTGCAATTTCCTCAAATTAATTGAATGGTTTAGAAGCTGTTTCCCGCTATCCGTTTCAATCTTGTGTCGGCGTAGATGCCTGCCTCCACAAGGATTTCCACTTCTATCGGGGCTAGAGCCTCTGCTAGCGATTTTAAATTCAATTTCAATTGTCAATTTCAATCTGAATTTAGGAATCAAAAATTTAAACTGCTTTTTCCAAAGCTTGCATAGTGTCTACTAATACTTGTACGCTTTCAATTGGCATAGCATTGTAGATAGATGCTCTGTAACCACCTACTGAGCGGTGTCCAGGTAATCCTGAAATTCCAGCTTCTTTCCACATTTTATCAAATGTTTCAGTATGTTCTGGATTGTTTAATAAGAAGGTAACGTTCATGTTAGAACGATCTTCTGTAACAGCAGCCCCTTTGAACAATGGGTTTCTGTCAATTTCGTTATAAAGCAATGCTGCTTTAGTATTGTTTAATTTTTCAACAGCAGCAATACCACCTTTTTCCTTGATCCATCTTAATGTCAACAAAGACGCGTAAACAGGGAAAACAGGAGGAGTATTGAACATACTATCTGCTTTGATGTGTTTGGCATAATCTAACATACTTGGGATAGCACGTCCGCTTTTACCAATGATTTCTTCTTTAATAATGACAAGAGTCGTTCCTGCAGGTCCCATATTTTTTTGAGCACCAGCATAGATAATATCAAATTGGGTGAAATCAATTACTCTAGAGAAAATATCCGAACTCATGTCACATACCATTGGTACATTCGTTTTAGGAAATGATTTCATTTGAGTACCAAAAATGGTGTTGTTACTGGTACAGTGAAAATAATCTGCATCAGCTGGAATTTCGTATCCTTTAGGAACGTAAGTGTAGTTGTCTTCTTTTGAAGAGCCCACAATAACAGTTTCACCAAAGAATTTTGCTTCTTTAATAGCTGCAGTAGCCCAAGTTCCTGAATCTAAATAAGCTGCTTTTCCATTTTCTTTCATCAAGTTGTAAGGAACCATCAAAAATTCTAAACTAGCTCCGCCAGCAAGAAATAACGCTTGGTAACCTTTACCTTCTAAACCTAGTAATTCAAGAGCTAATGCTCTTGCTTCGTCCATTACAGCAACAAAGTCTTTGCTGCGGTGCGAAATTTCTAAGATAGATAATCCTGAATTATTGAAATCTAAAATCGCTTGTGCTGATTTTTCAAAAACTTCTTGTGGTAAAATACAAGGTCCTGCGCTGTAGTTGTGTTTTTTCATGGTGTAGTTTATGTCCAAAAAATTAAAATGCAAATTTCGGTAATCGTACTCGAATAAGCATTAAATTATTCATAATAATTATTAAAATTTCACTTAGGTTATTAACAAAAACGTTATAGTATCAATTTTATCTGCGTAATCCCATAATTTTGGTTGCTGTGTTTGACCAAAAGCAACACTGTTTTTTATTAAATTATTACTCACGATACATTGAAGGTTTTCAGCTTCTAATTCCAGTTTTTGTTCTAATTCTGAGAGGTTTTCATAATATTCATAAAACACACTCGAAATAGGAGAGGCGTGACTATTGTCTTCTTTGAGGGTTAAAAATCCATTGTCAAGCAATTTGAAATTACTCATCAAGAAAACTGCTTTGTTATAATCGTAATTGTTAGCATATTTTTCATAATGAATCACCTCTTGGTACTCATACATCGCTTCAAAAAAAGCGTCAAAAGAATAACCTATTGGTACAAATAATTTGGAAACATTGCGACAGCCTAAACCGAAATACCTGAAAATATCTTTGCCTAAAGCAACTAAATCCCCTTTGGTTTCTTGACCATTTAACACTGCTACTGAGTTTCGGCTTTTGCGTATAATGGATGGCTTGTCTTTGAAATAATATTCAAAATAACGTGCTGTATTGTTGCTTCCTGTTGCAATTACAGCATCAAAATTCTCTAATTTACCTTCGGTAAAGGTGATTTTGTCGGTAAATTCAGGTTCGATATGTATAATGTATTTTGCCAAAAAAGGCAATAAATGTTGGTCGTTAGAAGATGTTTTAATTAGCGCCTGATGACCTGTAATTAAAACAGATAAAAAATCATGAAAACCAACAAGTGGAATATTTCCTGCTAGAATTAAGGCTACTTTTTTAGTGGTACTATTTTCAAAATTGTAGGCGTTTAACCATGTGTCTAAGTTTTCTTTGGTCAAGGCTTTTGCCCAAGATTCTATTGCAAAATAAACATTTTCAGGAGTGTACCAGCCGTTGTGAGATTGGGATAATTGGATTAAATCAACAAAAGAGTCAAAAAACACTTCATTTCCTAAAACACTTTCTTTTCGGGTATTTCCGCTCTCAGAAAATTGACTCAGGAATTTTCCTAGTGCTATAAAAACATTTTTTTTTGTTTCTAAGGTCATATTGCTTGTTTATGAAATGTTTTGATTGTAATTTTGCACAAAAATAAGTATAATAAAGTCGAAAGACAAAAGTTATATTCCATTGGTTTATGAAACTTAAAACTTTTGTACTTTAAACCTTAAACTAAATAATAGAATGGCAATTATCATAACAGACGAATGTATCAATTGTGGTGCATGTGAACCAGAATGTCCAAATACAGCAATTTACGAAGGAGCTGATGATTGGAGATATAAAGATGGTACTAAATTAACTGGAAAAGTTGTTCTTCCTGATGGAACTGAAGTTGATTCAGATGAAGCACAAACTCCAATTTCTGACGAAGTATATTATATTGTACCAGGAAAATGTACAGAGTGTAAAGGATTTCATGATGAGCCTCAATGTGCTGCTGTATGTCCTGTTGACTGTTGTATACCTGATGATAATCATGTAGAAGATGAAGAGACATTGTTGAACAGACAAGCGTTTTTACATAACGAATAGTTGTAAGAACAGAAACGAAAAAAACCTGAGTATATCT
>JAHEBK010000030.1 GCA_024642295.1 Flavobacterium sp.
GCCAAAAGTATTGATTCACGGTGGTGGAAAATCAGCAACTAAAATGGCAAAAAGTATTGGTTTAGTTCCTCAAATGGTTGATGGGCGTCGTATTACGGATGCAGCCATGCTTGACGTAGTGGTGATGATTTATGCTGGTGAAATAAATAAAAATATTGTTGCTCAATTGCAAGCTAATAATACAAATGCAATAGGATTTTCGGGTGCTGATGGGAATTTAATCCAATCTACTAAAAGAAACCACCCAAGCATCGATTACGGTTTTGTTGGTGATGTTCAAAAAGTCAATACGACTTTGTTGCAAACAGTAATCGATAGCGGAATCACACCCGTATTTTGCGCTATTACCCACGACAAAAAAGGACAGTTATTAAATACTAATGCTGACACCATCGCTAGTGAATTAGCGATTGGCCTATCTGAAGTATATGATGTAACTCTTAATTATTGTTTTGAAAAACCAGGTGTACTAACTGATGTTGACGATGATAACTCGGTGATTCAACAAATAAACTCGGAACTTTATTCTAAACTAAAAGAAGAAGGTGCTATTCACTCCGGTATGATACCTAAATTAGACAACTGTTTTAACAGCTTGTCAAAAGGAGTCCAAAAAATAAGAATTGGACACCACAAAATGTTACAAAATGCAAATGCTATTTGCACAAGTATTCAATTATAAACGCATATTTCAGGATTACAATGAGTAACTTTATAATAAAGTAAGTTCGAAACATTGCGCCAAAAAAAAACAAAATGAAAAACCAAGAAACCCTTACCAAAGAAGCAATCCAATTATTAAAAAATCTGATTGAAACACCTTCCTTTTCTAGTGAAGAGCAACAAACAGCCTTATTAATAGAGCAATGGTTTATTCAGAACAACATTCCTTTCGAAAGAGAGAACAATAATATTTGGGCATTCAACAAGACATTTGATAAAAGCAAACCGACACTTTTATTAAATTCACACCACGATACAGTTCGTCCCAATCAAGCCTATACTAAAGATCCCTTTAAAGCTATCGTTGAAGATGGCAAATTATATGGTTTAGGAAGCAACGATGCTGGAGGATGCCTCGTTTCATTAATGGCAACCTTTGTATATTTTTACGAAAAAGAAAAACTTCCTTACAACATTGTCATTGTCGCTTCTGCAGAAGAAGAAAGTAGTGGAAAAAACGGACTAAATAGTGTTTTAAAGCATTTACCTGAATTAGAGTGTGCTGTAATTGGCGAACCTACTTTAATGCAACTAGCGGTTGCTGAAAAAGGTTTATTAGTGCTAGATATAAAAGTAAAAGGGACACCAAGCCACGCCGCACATCAAAATGAAGATTGTGCCATATATAAAGCTGTTCCTGCCATTCAATGGTTCAAAGACTATAAATTCGAAAAAATTTCAGAACAATTAGGTCCTGTAAAAATGACTGTTACCCAAATCAATGCAGGAAAACAGCATAATGTTGTCCCTTCGGATTGTGATTTGGTGGTTGACATCCGAGTTAACGACTGCTATAACAATATTGAAATTTTAGAAACTGTTAAAGCCAATGTAGCTGCTGAAGTCAATCCACGTTCGATGCACTTAAACGCATCCTCAATCCCTGTTTCACACGGATTAGTTCAAGCAGGTATCGCTTTAGGACGCACTACTTATGGCTCACCAACTCTTTCAGATCAATCTGTTTTAAGTTGTAAATCGTTGAAATTAGGACCTGGTGATAGTTTGCGTTCACATTCGGCTGATGAATTTATATTTATAAACGAAATTGTAGAAGGAATTGATTTGTATATTAAAATCTTGAGTGACTTTTTAAAAAATTAAATTATTTTTCAGGAGCTAATCCCGCTCCCTACGCATAGGAACGCTACAATCTTTTTATTTTTAAAGAAAAATAAAAAGGATTTTTGCTGCTATCGGGGCTAGGGCAATCTAAAAATATTACACAATAAAATAAACGAAATTATTATAGTTTCAAAACAACAACTTGAAACTTTAAACCTGAAACAAAACATTATGAAACTTTGGGAAAAAGGAATACCAACCGATAAACAGATTGAAAAATTCACAGTAGGAAATGATCGTGAACTGGATTTGGTTTTAGCAAAATACGATGCTTTAGGTTCTATCGCTCATGCTAAAATGCTAGGCAATATAGGTTTATTATCGACAGAGGAAACTGATTCTTTAGTAGTCGCTTTAAACGAAATTATCGCTGATGTTGCTCAAGGAAATTTTGAAATTGAAGATAGTTTTGAAGATGTTCACTCTAAAATTGAATATTTATTGACCGTAAAACTAGGTGATGCTGGAAAAAAAATCCACACAGCTCGTTCTCGTAACGACCAAGTTTTAGTTGATGTAAATTTGTACTTAAAAGACGTTGTAACCGAATTAAAAGAGCAAGTTAAAACGGTATTTGACTTAATGATGGAAATGGCCGAAAAGCACCAAAACGTGTTGTTACCTGGTTATACCCATTTACAAATAGCTATGCCTTCCTCTTTCGGAATGTGGTTTTCTGCTTATGCTGAAACCTTGATTGATGATATTACGATGCTAAATGCAGCTTTGAAAGTAGTAGACCAAAATCCATTAGGTTCAGCTGCTGGATACGGAAGCTCCTTCCCTATCAACAGAACTTTTACAACCAAAGAATTAGGTTTTGAAACGTTGAAATACAATTCGGTTGCCGCACAAATGAGTCGTGGGAAATCGGAAAAAACAGTGGCATTCGCTATGAGTAGCGTTGCTGCCACTTTAGCAAAATTCTCTATGGATGTTTGCTTGTATATGAGTCAAAATTTTGATTTCATTGGTTTGCCTGCTCATTTAACAACGGGTTCAAGTATTATGCCTCACAAGAAAAATCCAGATGTTTTTGAATTAATTCGTGGAAAATGCAACAAAATTCAAGCGTTACCTTATGAAATCACTTTAATTACCAACAATCTTCCAAGTGGGTACCACAGAGAATTACAGTTATTAAAAGAAGGATTATTTCCTGCGATTCAAAACCTACAAGCTTGCTTAGACATTGCTATTTTCTCTATTAAAGACATCACTGTTAAAGACAATATCTTAAACGATAAAAAATACAACTATCTTTTTACAGTTGATACTCTTAACGAAATGGTAGTAGCCGGAATGCCTTTTAGAGATGCTTACAAAGCCGTTGCTGAGCAATTGGAAGCAGGAACTTATGAATCTCCAAAAGCCACTAAACATTCTCACGAAGGAAGTATCAATAATTTGTGCTTGTCTGAAATTAAAGAGAAAATGAATAAAGCTTTTTAAATCATTATTCGAAATAAAATTCAAGCTTAAGACTGTTCAAAAAATATTTTCGAACAGTTTTTTTTTAAACTAAACATTGTACTATATAATAAAAATTTCACGCAACATAGTATATTAAAGTGCCTTAAATACAATTACCTCAAGCTAAACTTAATTAATCTAAACATTGTTTAGAAATAAATAAAATGAAAAAAATTCTGTCCCTTATAGTCATTGCTCAATTCTTATGCACTTCCCTTTGGTTTGCTGGTAATGCTATTTTGCCCGATTTAATTGAGCATCTAGGAGTAGGAATTGAATTTCTTGCACATAGTACAAGTGCAATACAATTAGGATTTATAATTGGTACATTGTTTTATGCTTTATTTTCGATAGCTGATCGCTACTCCCCTTCTTTGGTGTTTTTTGTAAGTGCAATTATGGCAGCACTATTTAATATCGGTATTAATGCACCACAAATCACCACTAGTAGCTTGCTCGTTTTACGATTTTTTACAGGTTTTTTTCTCGCTGGTATATACCCAATAGGAATCAAAATAGCTGCCGATTACTACCAGGCAAGTTTAGGAAAGTCATTAGGGTATCTAGTGGGCGCATTAGTTTTGGGAACCGCTTTTCCACATCTTATCAAAGGAATGGCTTTTGAATTACCATGGCAGTATGTAGCTTATGCAACCTCCCTATTTTCGATTATCGGCGGATTACTCATATTTATTTTTGTTCCAGACGGACCTTATCGCGCCATAGGAACTCAATTTAAACTAAGAGCAATATTCACCGCTTTTAGAGATAAGCCACTTAAAGCAGCTGCAATGGGGTACTTTGGACACATGTGGGAACTGTATGCTTTTTGGACTTTCACCCCATTGATGCTTCAATTTCACCAAACACTACATCCAGAACTAAACTATTCCATTTCATTATACTCTTTTGGAATAATTGCAATAGGAAGTATTGCTTGTGTTTTTAGTGGCTATTTATCAGTATTCGTTGGAACCGAAAAACTTTCCAAAATCATTTTGTTTTTATCAGGATGCTGTTGCCTTGTTTCTCCATTTGTCTTAATGTCAGATTCGAGTGCACTCTTCATTGCTTTTTTACTCTTTTGGTCTTTTGTGGTTATTGCAGATTCTCCACTTTTTTCAACATTAGTAGCTCAAAATGCCCCTAATAACATAAAAGGGTCGGTCATCACCATCGTAAATTGTATTGGTTTTTTTATTACTATTTTGAGTATTCAAACGATTCAATTAGCACTTAAACATTTGGGAAATGAATACAGCTATTTAATCCTCGCCTTAGGTCCTATTGTTGGGTTGTTCTATTTAAATAAATTAAGAAAATAATAGGTTTAAATAAATTGTTCTATTGAATCATTAGTATTTGAATTCTTTATTCTTATTTATTTGTTCCAAAAAACATCATACGCAAAACGAACCAGCGTACCGACAACTACAATTAGAAAGAAAACACGAATGAATTGATTTCCTTTATGAATAGCTAGCTTAGCACCAATCCATCCACCAAGCGCATTACTCACTGCCATAGGAATGGCAATTATCCAAATTATTTTCCCCTTAAGCATAAACAAACAAATCGAACCAAAATTGGTGGCTAAATTGACCATCTTTGCATTTGCTGAAGCATGTAAAAAATCAAACCCCATCAATGCTATAAAAGCCACTACAAAAAAGCTACCAGTACCTGGACCTATAAAACCATCATAGAAACCTACGATAAAACTAATTAAAGCAGCATTAATAATTTGCTGACGAGCTGTTATTGACTTTTCGATATGTTGTCCAAAATTTTTCTTTGCATACGTATAAATAGCTAATAATGAAAGAATAAACAACAATAAAGGCTTCATGAAATCGTTGCTCATATACGTCAACAAAGTAGAACCAGCAAAAGCAGAAGGCAAAGCAATAACCATCATTAAGAAAAGCAATCGCCAATTCATTGTTGCTTTTTTCAAATATTGAAAAGCAGCAAAAGAGGTACCACTAAAAGCAGGGATTTTAAGTGTTCCAATGACTGTAGAAACAGGTAAATTAGGCAGTAAAATCAATCCTACAGGTGTTTGAATCAATCCTCCTCCTCCTACAATAGCATCAATAAATCCTGCCGCAAAAGCCGCTGCACAAAGTAAAATAAGAATATAGGATTCCATTGTTTCAATTTAAAATAATCCTGCAAAAATAAGATTCCGTTTTGGATATAAGCATCGATTTTGATGGTAATTCTATTCAAAAAAGTATATTTTTGTGACATAAAAAGCATCTCCATGAATTCAACTCATTTATTAGAATTACTTAGTTACACTATTCCTTCATTAATAACTGGAGGAGTCGCTTACTATTTATTTGACGCTCATTTCAAAGACCAACAAAATACAAGGCGTTGGTTATTACAAAAAGAAACAAAACCAGCTATTTTACCTTTACGTTTACAAGCATACGAGCGCATGACTTTGTTTATGGAACGCATTAATCCTTCCCAGTTATTAGTACGAATCCATCCCATTTCCAATGATAAAATTGAATACCAAAACCATATAATAGCACAAATCGAACAAGAGTTTGAACACAATTTAGCGCAACAAATCTATATTTCAGGTAAATGTTGGTCGATTATTTTAACTGCTAAAAACGCTACCATACAAATGATACGCATGGCTGCTCAAAACGAAAAAGTAACCGATGCCGATAGTTTAAGAGAACGTGTCCTCAATGATTTATTTGAAAAAACAGCTCCAAGTAACACAGCTATCGCTTTTATTAAAGATGAAGTAAGTGAATTGTGGTAGTTTGTAATTCGGTTCTACCAAGAATCGAATATCTTATTAAAAACACCACAATACACAATCTGTTTAGGACTACAACTCTTTCAACAATCTATTTAATTGAAATTGTTCCACTTCACTTAACTCAGGTAAAATATGCTCAAAAGAAGCTTTCACCCCTTCTTCTTTGAGCATTTTTCGTATCGTATCACGACCAAATTTTGAAAACTGCCACATATGGTGTGTCGTTGCTTTTACTAAATTCCTGAGTACTTCATCAGTAATCAACTTAAAACCAATTAACTTTTCTAAGGCATTTTGGCGTGTTATCGCTTCGTATTTGGGTGATGCATATTGAATCAATTCATTTACAAATAATGAATTGTCTGCTACATAATCGGGGGTTGCTATTGCTAAAGCTAACCACATTGTTCTTAAATTATAATCATTAAATCCAATCCAATTTTTAGATTGATTCAAATAATCAAAACGCTTTTCTGGAAAGTTTTTCCATAAATAATACAAAGCAATTTCCTGTGTTTGATAGGATGAATCGTTTAAAAGTGTTTCATAATCCAAGCGAAAATCTTCAGGGATTTTAGGCAAACTTACAGCTGCATTTTGTCTTACAACAACATCTTCTGTAGCCAATGCTACTGCAAGTAATACTTTTTTGTCTTCCCATTTTTCTGTTTTTAATTGGTTGACAATGGCTTTTTTGACAAAAGAATCAACGTTTGATTGTAATATATTTTTGAAAAAACCTTCTTTTTCAGCCAAAGGTTTCTTTTTTAAACTTTCGACTTCAAACAGTAATTGAATCATTTTATTTTTTAACAGTAACTCATTAGCTTCCTGAGTATTAAATTTAAAATCCTCAAGCCATACTTTACTAAATAAAACTAAATCAAAATCCGACACTTTTTTGATTTCTTCAAAAAAATCATCTGTTGTAACCGATTGATATTGGTATTTATTTAAATAATTTTTTACCGCTTTCGCAAAAGCTTTATCGCCAATCGCTTCATGCAAAACAAACAATGCCCAAGCTCCTTTTTGATAAAAACTCAACGAACTCGCCTTGGCATTCAAAACGGGAATAGTATCTGTTCGAGATGCATATTTTATTTGTTGCGCCGATTCATACATTTTGGCATAAAAATAATCCTCTCCTTTGATGGCTCTTTCTGCTAATAAAGCATAATATGTCGCAAAACCTTCTTGCAACCAATGGTGTTTCCCACTTTCAGCAGTTACCAAATCCCCAAACCATTGATGCGCTAATTCATGGGCATCCACATTGGTATAACTTCGATCTTCAAAACCAATGGAATCCACCACATACCGACTTGAAAAAATAGTCGCACTAGTATTCTCCATTCCAGCATATAAAAAATCACGAACAGGAATTTGACGATAAACCTTCCATGGATACTTGACTCCTATCTTCTTTTCCAGAAAATCAAAAATAGCAACCGAATGACGATAAGTAGTTTCAAACTTAGCACTGTCTGGTTTTTCCAAATACATTTCTTGCGGAACCCCCGATTTAGATTTGGCGATAAACTTATCATATTTTCCAATGGCCAACATCAACAAATACGAACTCATCGGCTTGTTCATTTGATAATTCCAAATGTTTTGCTCCTTCCACTCTGTTTTCGATTTTAAAACGCCATTCGAAACCACTTGGTATTCTTTATCAAAAGTAAGCTGTATACTGAAAATGACCTTTTCATTCACATCATCAAAACTTGGAAACCAATTACTAGTGTATCTTCCTTGTCCTTGAGTCCAAATTTGAGAGGCTATATTAGAATTACTCCCATCAAAATCCCCTACAAAGTACAAAGCCTGCTTTGGAAATGCTTTATAATTGAATTGCAGCTTATGCTTCCCTTTTTTAAATTTGCCAATCAGTTGTAATTTGGAATCTGTATTATTATATCTAATTGCATAGCCATTCAAAGTAACATTTTCAAAAGTCATCTTTTGAGCATCTATCTTTATGGTATCAGTCACTTTCAACACTTCAAAATCATAATCAACCTGTCCTGAAATGGATTTTTCATTTGTATTGAATGTTATTTTTCCAAAACATTTTTTAAAATCAACTGATGTTGTTTGTTGTGCAAAAATGGAACAAGAAAAGATCAAAAACAGGTATATAATCCCGTTTTTCAAATTTAAATTCTGAAATTGAATACTCTTCATAGGTATTTTTAAGATTGCTGTTTTTTACATAAAATGCGATGAACAATTCAAAGTTACATACTATCTGGTCTTGAAAATTAGATTAATCAATATTTTTATCCAATTCGTTAATCAATCAAAATTACATTTAAAAAGAACATTTTTTTTGAATATATTGTAACAAAAAACTGCCTAGAAAAATTCCCAGACAGTTCCTTTTTATTTAAATCTCAAAAATTATATCCCAGCAATCGCTTTAATTTCGTCGATAATACGAACTGCTAAAGTATCCGCTTTTTCTTGAGAAGCAGCTTCGGTATAGATTCTAATAATAGGTTCAGTATTCGATTTTCTAAGGTGCACCCAATTTTCAGCAAAATCTATTTTTACACCATCGATAGTGGTAATATCTTCGTTTTTATATTTTTCAGTCATGGCAACCAGAATTGCATCGACATCGATTTGAGGAGTCAATTCAATTTTATTTTTACTCATGTAATATTCTGGATACGAAGCTCTCAAAGCCGAAACTGACATTTTTTTGTTTGCCAAATGTGTCAAAAACAACGCAATTCCTACCATACTATCACGACCGTAATGTGATGCTGGATAGATAATTCCTCCATTACCTTCTCCACCAATGATAGCGTTATTCTTTTTCATCAACTCCACCACATTCACCTCTCCAACGGCACTCGCTTCATAATTTCCGTTGTGTAAATTAGTCACATCACGCAAAGCACGTGAAGAAGACATATTTGAAACAGTATTCCCTGGCGTTTTACTCAACACATAATCTGCACAAGCAACCAAAGTATATTCTTCTCCAAACATTTCTCCATTTTCAGAAATAAAAGCCAAACGATCCACATCAGGATCAACTACAATTCCTAAATCCGCCTTTTCTTCCAATACTAACTCACAGATATCTGTAAGGTGCTCTTTCAAAGGTTCTGGGTTGTGTGGAAAATGACCGTTTGGTTCACAATACAATTTCACCACTTCTACTCCCATTAACTCTAATAATTTAGGAACGATAATTCCACCTGATGAATTTACTCCATCAACCACAACCTTAAACTTTGCCGCTTTCACAGCCTCAATATCTACTAAAGGCAATTCCAATACTTCATCGATATGAATATCCATATAAGCATCATTAACGGTAATTTGACCTAAATTATCAACATCAGAGAAATCAAAAGCTTCGTCTTCTGCAATTTGAAGTATTTTTTCACCTTCAACGCCATTTAAGAACTCCCCTTTTTCATTTAACAATTTTAAAGCATTCCATTGCTTTGGATTGTGTGAAGCAGTAAGAATAATTCCTCCATCAGCTTTTTCAAGAGGAACGGCAACTTCCACTGTTGGCGTAGTCGATAATCCTAAATCAATTACATGAATTCCTAAACCAACCAAAGTATTCACTACAAGATTATGAATCATAGGTCCAGAAATACGAGCATCACGCCCCACAACAACAGTTAGTTTTTCTTTGCTTGAATAATTCTTCAACCAAGTTCCATAAGCTGAAGCAAATTTTACTGCATCAACTGGAGTAAGGTTATCACCTACTTTACCACCTATAGTTCCACGAATTCCTGAAATTGATTTTATTAATGTCATTAGTATCTTTTTATAAAATGATTATCTTAATTATTAGTTCGCACAAATATAATAATTGAGGAATAAAATAAGTCATTTAGATTTCCTATTTTAGACGAATGAACTTTTTAGCACATATTTATCTTTCGGGAAACAACGATTTAATTAAAATCGGAAATTTTATGGCTGATGGTATTCGAGGAAAACATTACAAAGAATTCCCTTTGGAAGTTCAAAAAGGCATTAATCTACACCGTGCCATCGATACTTTTACCGATGCTCATCCCGTTTTTAGAGAAAGTACTAAAAAATTACACAGCCGATACCATCATTATGCTGGTGTAATCGTCGATGTTTTTTACGACCATTTTTTGGCAAAAAACTGGACAAGCTATTCCAACGAAAATCTAGCTGAATATGTCGACCATTTTTATCAATCTCTAGAAGAAAACAAATCCATTCTTACTGACAAAACGATTAAATTGATGCCGTATATGATTCGGCAAAACTGGTTATTGAGTTACCAAACCATTGAAGGAATTCATCAAATATTAACTCAAATGGATTTTCGAACTAAAAACAAATCCAATATGCGATTCGCTTCTGAAGAACTGATCCAATTTTACGAGGATTTTGAAAAAGAGTTTACTGTTTTTTTTAAAGATCAAAGGATTCATTCTAGACAGCAATTAGACAATATGTAAATCCATAACTTTTACTTTTATGAGTTTTATAAATAATCTTGAAACAACATTTCAAACCAATAGAAATCCCGAAAACGCATTAGCAATGTCGAAATACATGAAGAATAATTTTTTATTTTTCGGTATAAAAACACCACATAGACGTCAATTATTGAGTGAACTTTGCAAAGAAAACAAACAAGAAATACAAGCATCCACTAGAGAAATAACCAAACAGCTTTTTTTAAAACCAGAAAGAGAATTTCATTATTGTGCGATTGAAATCTTGATAA
>JAHEBK010000319.1 GCA_024642295.1 Flavobacterium sp.
TTCTGAAGAATGGGATGGCTATGCTAACAAAGGATTACTCCTTGACAACAATCGAATTCCGTCAGGTACATACTACTACATAATATACTTGAATGACCCTGATTACAAAAAGCCGCTTATAGGCTATTTATTTTTGACACAATAGTTTTTACAAAAGACCTCACATCAAATACTATGATTATATTTGCATTATAATTTTGAATTACTACTATTTTGAAACAAATCACCTCCGTTCAAAATCCTTTTATAAAATCTTTGGTTTTATTACAAGAAAAAGCTAAAAACCGTAAGCAAACTGGCACTTTTATCATCGAAGGTAAAAGAGAAATTGAAATTGCAATAAAAGGAGGATACCAAATCCAAACGGTTTTGTTTTATCCTGAAATTTGTTCTGAAACGGAAGCTAAAAAAATCACAACCCTTTCTGATTTTATCGAAATCAATAAAGATGTTTTTCAAAAACTAGCCTATCGAGATACAACCGAAGGAATTTTGGCTGTAGCCAAAACCAAGTCGATGGAATTATCTGATTTAAAACTATCTGACAATCCATTAATTCTTATCGCCGAAGCACCCGAAAAACCAGGAAACATTGGTGCTTTACTGCGTACAGCTGATGCTGCTAATCTTGATGCAGTAATAATTGCCAATCCAAAAAGTGATTTATACAACCCTAATATTGTGCGTTCGAGCGTTGGCTGTTTATTTACCAACCAAATTGCAACTGGTACAACTGAAGAAATTATTCGTTTTTTGAAAGAGCAAAAAATTAATTTTTATTGTGCCACTTTACAAAACTCAACTTCATATCACACTCAAGATTATACTTTGCCAACTGCTTTAGTTGTTGGAACAGAAGCTACAGGATTAACACAAGAATGGCGTGATGCAGCCACTCAAAACATCATCATCCCGATGCAAGGTGAAATAGACAGCATGAACGTATCTGTTGCTGCAGCCATTTTAATTTTTGAAGCAAAAAGACAAAGAGGGTTTTAAAAAAGAAATTGCAAAAGTCAAAAAATATTAGACAAATTGTAAAATGTAAACTTCCGCTGTAACTAATTCAAAAATCAAAAATCGTTACGCTACCATCGTTAATAAATTCAGCTTCAAAACTTAAAATATTGATGAACTTTGCTCTTAATTTGTAACTTAGTGACTAAATTTATTTCCACACATTTCCCCCTTGCATATTAACCTACTTATGCTTATTTTTAAAAAATGAACCTACCACATTATGATAGAAATTGATATTGAAAAAGAAAATAAAGCAATTGCACAAGAATATAAAGAATTATTACGTATTAGTTATCAAACCCTAACCACCGAGGATAAAAAACTGATTCGTAAAGCTTTTGATGTGGCTGTAGACGCTCATAAAGAACAACGCCGAAAATCTGGTGAAGCTTATATATTTCACCCTATTGCAGTTGCTAAAATTGTAGCTTCAGAAATTGGTCTAGGGGCAACTTCAATTGCTGCAGCTTTAATGCACGATGTCGTAGAAGATACTCCCATTACAGTGGAAGATATCGAAAAAATGTTCAATCCCAAAGTTGCCCAACTCGTTGAAGGTTTGACCAAAATTTCTTTGGTACAAAAGGACACTAAAGTTTCCATGCAAGCGGAAAATTTTCGCAAAATGATTCTGACTCTAAACGATGATGTACGCGTAATTCTTATAAAGTTAGCCGATAGACTCCATAATATGCAAACTATGGATTCTATGGATGATTACAAACAAGAAAAATTAGCCTCAGAAACATTATACATTTACGCTCCTTTAGCACATCGATTAGGACTATATAATATCAAAACAAAACTAGAAGATTTAGGTTTAAAATATACCGAGCCAACCATTTACAAAGAAATCGCTAGTAAAATAAAAGAAACCAAAGAACAACAAGATGCTTATATCAAGGACATCTCTGAGGTTCTTAAAAAAACACTTAATGAAGAAGGCATAGATTATATCATCAAAGGACGTCCAAAATCCATTTATTCTATTCGTAGAAAAATGAAAAATCAAAACGTAACTTTTGACGAAGTTTACGATAAATTTGCGTTGCGTATCGTATACAAATCAAACCCTCACGACGAAAAATTTATTGCTTGGAAAATCTATTCTATTGTAACAGACCACTATAGACCTAGTCCAAGTCGCTTGAGAGACTGGATTTCTTCTCCTAAATCTACCGGTTACGAAGCCTTACACATCACCGTAATGGGACCAAAAGGTCGTTGGGTAGAAATACAAGTTCGAAGCGAACGAATGGATGAAATTGCTGAAAAAGGCTATGCTGCACATTACAAATATAAAAATGGAGAAACCGAAGAACACGGCCTAGATGTTTGGCTCAATTTATTACGAGAAGCCATAGAAAATTCAGAATCAAATGCAGTTGATTTTGTCGAAGATTTCAAAATGAATTTGTATTCTAAAGAAATCTACATCTTTACACCAAAAGGCGATATCAAATCATTACCCAAAGGCGCTACCTCACTAGATTTCGCCTTTGCGATTCACTCTGAAATAGGAATTAAAACCCGAGGCACTAGAGTCAATGGAAAATTAGTACCACTAAATTACGAATTAAAAAGTGGTGATCAAGTAGAAATCATCACTTCACCAAACCAAAAACCAACAGTCAACTGGTTAGACTACGTTACCACATCAAGAGCTAAAAACAAAATTCGAAACGTACTAAACGAAAACACCAAAAAAATCGCGGAACACGGAAAAGAACTACTTACTAGAAAATTAAAGCATTTAAAAGTTACTTTAAATGAAAGCTCTATAAATGAACTGGTTAACTTTTTTAACTTGAAAACGAGCTTGGATTTATTCTACCGTGTAGGTGTTGGATCCATTGAAAACCAACAACTAAAAGATTATGCCGCTCAAAAAGG
>JAHEBK010000320.1 GCA_024642295.1 Flavobacterium sp.
TCGAAAGTAGATAGAAGTGCCGCTTATGCAACCCGTCATATTGCTAAAAACTTAGTCGCTGCAGGTGTAGCTGACGAGATTTTGGTTCAGGTTTCTTACGCTATTGGAGTTGCACAACCGATGGGTATCTTTATTGAAACTTACGGTAAATCAAAAGTAAACTTAACAGACGGTGAAATTGCTAAGAAAGTAGAAGCTATTTTTGATATGCGTCCTTACTTTATCGAGCAACGTTTGAAATTAAGAAACCCTATCTACAGCGAAACTGCTGCTTACGGACACATGTGACGTAAACCGGAAACGGTTTCTAAAACGTTCTCTGCTCCTGGTGGTTTGACAAAAAAAGTGAAAGTAGAATTGTTTACTTGGGAAAAATTGGATTATGTAGACCAAGTTAAAACGGCTTTTGGATTGTAAAAACCTGATTACAAATACTATATATTAGGCTGTCTTTTGAAAGGCAGCCTTTTTTTTTGTTACTTAAATTCACCACTGTATCGCTTCACTTCTTTGCTTTCAAAAATTAATTAAAGAAACCGTGCTACGCTTTTGAGATTTCACAAGAGCATTGTACAAATCCAGTATAGCCTTAAAATCAAAAAAGCCATTCGCCGAGGCGAAAAGCTTTCCATTGGTCTAACTACTAAACCCGAAGATCAGATAACTAGTCTGATCCACAACACAACTATTTTAAGTACCGTTTATTGGAAAAAAAAGCCTTCCATTGCTGAAAGGCTTTCCCAATATTCGCGGTCTGGACGGGACTCGAACCCGCGACCCCATGCGTGACAGGCATGTATTCTAACCAACTGAACTACCAAACCTACTGCGTTATTGCGGTGGCAAAGATACAACAGAATTTCATTTACACAAGCGTTTTTACTGATTTTTTTTAAATTATTTTACCCTGTTTATCCAAAGTTTTGTTTCTCAGCTAAATATGTCAATAAAATTTTTTCAAAATCAGCTCGAACGTCAACAGGAACGTACTTAATTCGGTTTTGTGCACAAGCAACACTTAACTTTTCAAAGTAGCTTTTGGTCTCTTTCTCATAAGTCTCTTTCACATTTTCAGAAAACAACGCAATTTCCTCCCCTGTTTCTACATCCACAAACTTTCTAGGTGCTGAATCAAAATTAAAATGAAGTTCGGTTTCGCTATCAACAACATGAAACAAAACTACTTTATGCTTATTGTGTTTTAGATGTTGTAAGGCGCTAAATAAAGCATCTTCATCTTCGAGTTGAAACATGTCCGTAAAAAGAATAATCATTGATCTACGATGAATTTTCTCGGCTATTTGATGTAAAAAGGAAATGGTATTGGTTGTCTTTTTAACTTTAGGTTGTTTTAAGAGATTTTCCAACACATTTAAAACCATTCGATGATGCCTATCACTCCCTTTTTCGGGAGCGTAATAGTCATATTGATCCGAAAACACACTTAGCCCCACAGCATCACGTTGTTTCTTTAATAAATGCATTAAAACGGCTGTAGCCAAAACAGAGAAACCTATTTTGTTTTCGTAAAAATTTTGATTGGATGCAAGTTTAGGATAATGCATCGATGAAGAATTGTCAATGATGATATGACAACGAAGATTCGTTTCCTCTTCAAATCGCTTGGTGTATAATCGATCTGTTTTTGCATACAACTTCCAATCGATATGCCGCGTACTTTCGCCTACATTATACAATTTATGCTCGGCAAACTCAGCTGAAAAACCATGAAACGGACTCTTATGCATGCCCGAAATAAAGCCTTCAACAATTTGATTTGCCAACAGTTCTAAATGTTGGAAACTCGATATTTTTTCTAATTGAGATTCAATCTTCATCTCTCAAAGTTATTAAAAGATTGAATGATTAAAAAATTAAAAGACGACAGATCTAAAAGAAAATTCAGAAGCTGAAATAAATCAGCTTAAACAAAAAAAGGTTTGACTAGCGCCAAACCTTTTTCATATAAATTATAATCTTACGATTACAACAAAGCGTCTAAACTATCCGCGTAAGTTTGCTTCGGAGCTACTCCTACTTGCTTTCCTACTACTTCACCGTTATGAAAAACCAATACTGTAGGTATGTTTCTCACTCCGTATTTTGCTGCAAACTCTTGGTTAGCATCTACATCTACTTTTCCTACCACAACTTTACCTTCATAATCGTTGCTTAATTCTTCGATGATTGGCCCTACCATTCTACATGGTCCACACCAAGCTGCCCAAAAATCTACTAAAACTGGTTTATCTGACTTCAAAACTACTTCGTCAAAAGTAGCATCTGTTATTGCTAATGCCATACTGTTTCTTTTTTAAAAGTTAACCCTGCACTTCATCAGGGACAATAATTAATGAGTTTCTTAACTCGGATACAAATTTAGAAATTTAAAATAAACCGAACACTATTGTTAAATTAGATTTAACTATTCGAACATTGATAATTATTATTAGAATCCCGAAATTTGACAATTCGATTCCTTATAATTACATTTTTAGGTAAAAATCCTTGGTTAAATCGATGTATTCCTCTGTATAGCTATGTCTTGAATTTTCAATAATTAATTCATCAATCAACACTTCAATTGCTTCATTTCGAGAAAAAGCCAGCAAACTTCTTTTAATTTTTGAAGTTGGCGTTCCTTTTACACGAGTTATTTGAAATGGATACAACTCATATTCTTTGGCTAAATTCACAAATCGCTCCTCTTCATTAAATGGAATAATTAATGCGAAAACACCATTTTCAGACAACAACAAATCAGCCGCCTCCACTAAATCCTCAAAAGGCAAAGCATCTTGAAAGCGAGCCAAATCCCGTTGTTCGGTTTTCGATTTATAATCCTCACTATAAAACGGTGGATTCGAAACAATCAAGTCGTATTCATCCTCGGGT
>JAHEBK010000321.1 GCA_024642295.1 Flavobacterium sp.
AGATGCAATTCGGAATCAAGGAGAATACCTAATTAGCATGCAAATGGGAGGCATGCTCTTTGGTGGCATTTTATGGGGAATACTAGGAGATAAAAAAGGACGCATATCAGTACTCTTTGGCTCTATTTTGATTTATTCAATAGCCAATATTGCGAATGGAATGGTCACTACCGTTGACGCTTATGCTTTTTGGCGTTTGATTGCTGGAATAGGACTTGCAGGCGAATTGGGTGCTGGAATCACTTTGGTAACCGAAAGTTTACCCAAAGAAAAAAGAGGCTATGGAACCATGATTGTTGCTTCTATTGGAGTATCAGGAGCAATTGCTGCTTACTTGGTTTATCAAGTTTTTCAGGATTGGCGTATGTGTTATTATGCTGGGGGAATTCTGGGTGTACTTTTACTTTTCATGAGAATTAAAATCAACGAATCAGGAATATTTCAAAAAGTAGCCGAAAGCGATGAAAAAAAAGGAGATTTTCTTTCTTTATTTTCCAATAAAAAAAGATTCTTAAAATACATGCAATGCATCCTAATAGGAATTCCAATATGGTTTTTAGTAGGTGTTTTGATTACTTTTTCACCAGAATTTGCGAAAGCTTTACATGTAGAAGGAGCAGATACTGTGTCAGCGGGACAAGCTATTGCTTGGTGCTATTCAGGATTGGTATTTGGTGATGTGGGAAGTGGTTTATTAAGTCAATGGTTCAAAAGTCGTAAAAAAATAATGTATTTATTTTTAGTAATCAACTTAACCATGGTCTTTATTTTCTTAAACTCCTTTGGGATCTCAGTACAAACATTTTATTTCATTTGTCTAGCAATGGGCTTCTCTGTAGGCTATTGGGTTTTATTCATTACAATTGCTGCAGAACAATTTGGAACTAACATTCGCGCCACCGTGACAACAACTGTCCCTAATTTTGTTAGAGGATTATTACCCTTTATCATTTTAATCTATACTTTCTTTAGGGATGACTTATTAAACGGAGATATATTAAAAGCAGGAATGATTGTAGGTAGTTTACTTTCTGCAATGGCGGTACTTGCACTGTGGAAATTAAATGAAACTTTTCATACAGACCTAGATTTCATCGAAAAAAAATATTAAATCTGCACGGATATTTCAAATTACTAATAATGAACTAATTAACAAAAAGAGCAATTAAACGAAAACGTTTTAAGTAGTCTTTAAAAAAAATGAATGTTTTACCAAAACACAAATTAATCTACAAAAACAAGTTAATATACTCCTGTTTAATTATGGAATTACTAACAAATTCGGTATTTTTGAAAAAAATTAAAAACCAAAACGGTATTAATAACATTATCTAGCAATTAAACTCCTATGAGAAAAAAAATAAAACAAATCTATCAATCGGATTTATTTAAAGAATTTTTTGAAAATGAAAAATCGAGTGGACTCGTATTAATTGGTTGCACCTTAATCTCTTTAATTCTAGCTAACTCAATTTTTGGAGCGCATTACCACCATACTTGGCTTACTCCTATTGGAGGTCAAACTTTAGAATACTGGATTAATGATGGATTGATGACCATTTTCTTTTTATTAATTGGTTTAGAGCTTGAAAGAGAAATATACTTAGGTGAATTATCAAAAATCAAGGAAGCGTTGCTTCCTATTTTTGCCGCTCTAGGAGGAATGTTAGTTCCAGCAGGATTGTATCTCTTATTAAATCATGGAGATATAACACGTTCAGGAGCAGGAATCCCAATGGCTACTGATATTGCCTTTGCATTGGGAGTTCTTTCCTTACTAGGAAATAGAGTGCCATTATCATTAAAAGTTTTTCTAACTGCATTGGCTGTAATAGATGATTTAGGAGCTATTTTAGTAATAGCAGCCTTTTACACTAAAACATTATTTTGGTCGAATTTACTTTCAGCCCTAGGCGTATTATTAGCTATGTTTATCATGAATAGAATGAAAGTAATTAAATTATGGCCTTATTTAATTGGAGGATTTATTATGTGGTACTTCATGTTGAATTCTGGAATACATGCTACTATAACTGGAGTACTTTTAGCATTTGTAATTCCATTTGAAAACGGTGAAAAAAAGTCAATATCTTATCAATTACAACACTTTTTACACAAACCAGTTGGTTTCATAATTCTACCCCTTTTTGCTTTAGCAAATACAGCTATTGTTCTAAGTTCTAATATTGGAGAAACATTAGAACAGCATTATAGCATAGGTATTGCTTTAGGACTTATTTTAGGTAAACCAATAGGAATATCTTTATTTTGTTTTCTAGCGGTATCATTAGGACTATGTAAACTTCCAGACGATTTGAATTGGAAGACAATTGTCTCGGTGGGATTTCTGGGTGGTATTGGGTTTACAATGTCAATTTTCATTACATTGCTAGCTTTTGATGATCAGCAGATTATAAACAATGCTAAATTTGTTATTTTATTATCCTCGCTTGTAGCCGGTATAATTGGTTTCCTATTGTTAAAACAAACCTTAAAAAGGAATCCTTAATGAGAAAAATACTTATTGATTCTCTTCGTTTTATTAACCTTCATCAAGGGGAAGAAGACAGACAGAAAGTATTAGAAAATGTTAAATCTAACATTTCTTTTAGCGGATCAAATCTTTGGATTTTAGCCTGCGCTATTGTAGTGGCTTCTGTTGGTTTGAATCTCAACTCCACAGCAGTTATTATTGGAGCCATGCTTATTTCTCCTTTAATGGGCCCTATAGTTGGGGCAGGTTTTGGACTAGGAATTTATGACTTTAACCTACTTCAAAAATCATTAAAAAACCTATTGGTAGCCACTATCGTTGGTTTGGTAGTATCTACTTTGTATTTTTACATTAGTCCGTTCAAAGAAACACAACCAGAGTTACTTTCTCG
>JAHEBK010000322.1 GCA_024642295.1 Flavobacterium sp.
GATTGTCACTCTCAATTCTTCCTTCTCACAACCGTATAATACAATGTGTATAAGCCACAATTTTGTTTAACTGTTTATTTGTTTAACTGGTTAACTGTTTATTCGGTTATTTGTTTATCTGATTCACCGAATAAACTATTTCCGATTGTCACTCTCAATTCTTCCTTCTCACAACCGTATAATACAATGTGTATAAGCCACAATTTTGTTTAATGTATGATTCGATTAACCAACTAACCAGTTAACCAACTAACCGATTCACCGATTAACCAAATAAACTATTTTACAACGTCACTCTCAATCATTCCATCTCTTAACCGTATAATGCGATGGGCATAAGCCGCAATTTCTTCTTCGTGTGTTACCAAAATAACGGTATTGCCATTAGCGTGAATTTCATTAAAAAGAATCATAATTTCTTCGGATGTTTTGCTATCTAAATTCCCTGTGGGTTCATCGGCAAGAATGATGGAAGGTTTGTTAACCAAAGCTCTTGCAACGGCTACACGCTGGCGTTGTCCGCCAGAGAGTTGGTTGGGTTGATGATCCATTCGGTCGGATAAACTTACTTGATTTAAAACAGATTCGGCTCTAGTTTTTCGTTCTGATTTGGAATAGCCAGCATAAATCATTGGCAAAGCGACATTGTCCAAAGCCGTCATTCGGGGCAACAAATTAAAGGTTTGGAATACAAACCCAATTTCTTTATTTCGAATAGCTGCCAGTTCATTGTCTTTCATTTTGCTGACATCTTTGCCGTTCAAGATATAGCTACCCGAAGTTGGGGTGTCCAAACAACCTAAAATATTCATTAAAGTTGATTTTCCAGAACCCGAAGGTCCCATAAGAGCCACATATTCCCCTTTTTTTATTTCTAAATCAATGCCTTTGAGCACATAAACGGTTTCGTCACCTAGGGCAAAATTGCGTTTGATATTGGTTATTTTGATTAAGGAATCTGTCATTTGAGCAATGTTTGTTTTTTTTGAGAAAATAAAAATACTAAATGTAAATGGAAGATTCGAGTTTCTACTGTTTTTAACGCATATTTAGTATCCGTTGCATATTTAAGTTCGAATAACAAAGTGCTGTTTGGGTTGTTCGTATCTAAAAAAGACCAATCCCCACTGATACGTATCAATGGTTACTTTTACTTTTGGATGGTTTTTAATTGCTTCCCAAGCTTCTTCCATTTCGGCTGACCAATGGATGTCATCAAAAATCCAAACGGTATCATTTTGTATGGTTGGCAGTAAATGTTCGAAATATTTTAAAGTTGCTTTTTTCGAATGATTGCCATCAAAGTAAATGAGTTGATAGTTTATAGTTTGTAGTTCTATGCTATTTAAATAGACTTCAAATTCTGTTGCGATACAATCTACATTATTAATATGGAATGATTGCAGTTGTTTTTTTGCAATTTTGATGGTATTTGGGCACCCTTCCAAACTAGTAATGGTTGCTTTTGTCTCGAGGTTTCGAGATCCTAAAGAGATGGCAGCAGTAGCCAATCCTAACGAAGTTCCTAGTTCTAGAATCGTTTCAGGTTGAAAATAGGTAACGATTCGATATAATAACTGAGCTCGTTTTGGACTAATACCTGCCGTTTTGGCTATTTGATTGATAGGTCTTTTATTTGATTTAAAAACTTTCGAACCTGCTCCAAAATCGGTTACTTCAATCGTGTTTTTATTTTCTAAAAGAGATTCACGGTAGTTTTTTAAAACAGTATAATCAGCTTTTAGTTTTTTGTCATAAAAACATTTGGTAAGTAAAAGGAATACGAATGGCGAATGCACTGCATGTTCGTTTTTAGAATACCAAAGGAATTTTAAATAGGATTTGATAGCGAACCACATAGGAGTTGAACTCTTTGAAACAGTTTAGTTGAATTTTTTGATGATGACTTTTCTAAAATCAATTGGATAACCTTCATATTGCAATAAAATACGACCTTCTTTAACTGTAGCTTCGGTGCCTTTGTTGACTACTTTTCCGTTAAGTTTTTGGGTAATACAACCGTTTCGGACCATTATCACTAAGGTATTCCATTCTCCAACAGGTTTTTCTTTATCAATGAAAAATTTTGAAGAGACGCTTCTTCCTGGAATTGTTGTGGTACCGTTAATATTTAAAGTTACCTCTTGAAGCAATACAAAATCACCTGTTGCATTTTCTTTTATTTGAAACTGAATTCCTTTTGGCCATAATTCGTCTGGGGTTTCGGTAGGAACAAGATACATTACGCCACTGTTTCTTTTGTCTGTTTTTTTAATAAAAGTAGCATCAGTATTCCAACGGAATTCGACTGTCAATTGAAAATTTCGAAAGGATTCTTCAGACATTAAATAGCCAGCCTCTTTTCCGTACAATCGAATCATGTTGTTTTCAACAGAAAAAACTTCTGAAGCATTTGTATGTTTTCCAGTTTTAGGTTCGAAAGCATACCAACCTTTAAGATCCTTTTGATTAAAAAGAGAAACTTTTTTTTGTGCATTACTAACTAAGCAAATAAATAATATAGATATGGAGAGTAAACGAAATAAATGGTTCATAAGCTGTCGTTTTTGTTAAAAGTCAGACAAAAGTAAGTATTAAAATTTGGGAACTCAAAAAACAGAAATAAAGATTAGTAAACGTATCGACTATAGTTTTTCAACTCACTACAATAGAAAGATTTAAAACCTATCTTTGCGGTCTTGGATTTTTAGCCAAGCTCTACTTTATGATACACCAAGAAGAAACAGAAGAAAACATAGTGATAAGCAGCGCCGAAATTGACCGTTGCATTGCCATTCTTTCGCAATTAACAAACGATACCGATCAAATATTTGATATCCCCAAAGAACAGCGTACTGCTTTAATAAAAGCGGCTGGACAGTTTG
>JAHEBK010000323.1 GCA_024642295.1 Flavobacterium sp.
CAAAGCAAAAAATCCCAAGCCTAGTAAGGAAAAAATAAAAATATTTCGATTTTGTTGCTTCAATTTAGTTCAGTTTTTTGGCAAAGGTAAAGGTATAATTTGGAAGTTGCTCAGGATGAATAATTTTGATATAATCTTTCAAAACTAAGTCAGGTCGGCTGGGGGCTTTTTCATAATATATAGTGCCGCCTTTTGGGCCTATTTTACTTTCAAAAGTATAAATTTCTTTGTTTTGAAATGCTTTAAATTGCTTGTAATGTGGGTTGGCTTTTTCAAGTTCAGATAAGGATGTAAAAGAGCCTGTAGCTATCCAGAAATCGGCGTTTTTTCCTTTTTCTAATACGGTTTCAAATGATAAAGCTAAACTTCCTGTGCCTTCGGTAGCTGCCCAAAGATAATTGGCTTTGGCATCTTTGATGAATTGTGAAACCCAGCTGTTTCCTTTGGCTACAAACCATTGATCTTGGTACATCGAACCGTATAAGACCGTTTTTTGTTTTTGGCTATTGGTGATAACCGCCGACGCATCATGATAGTTTTTAACTATTTCATCAAAAAGGATTTTGGCTTCATTTTCTTTGCCAAATAAAGCACCATACAATTTAATCCATTCGGCTTTCCCTAGTGGTGATTGTTCCATCCAATCGGCTTGAATGAGCACTTTTAATCCACTTTTTTCAAGATTTGCAATCATTGGATTGTTACTGTCCATACTAAATGTTACGATTAATTCGGGAGCCAAATCAATCAATTGCTCCATATTTAGTTTTTCGTTTTGTCCCACATTTTTAACTAATCCTTGGTCGATACGTGTTCTTGTTTTTTCGGACGAAATATAATCAGTGTGTGGAAATCCGACTAGCTTTTTTTCAACTCCCAACATTTCAAGATACGGAATAATAGTTGTTGAAGTCACTACAATAGACTGAAGCGGTACTGAAATAACAGGGTATTTTTGTAAACTATCTGGCAAGATGCCGTTTTTTTCTTTTAGTATATAGGTTAAGTTTTTAGTGGCATTTGGCCATGGATTTATTACTCGCACAACTGAATAACCCTGATTTTTGTATATAGCTAAACTCGAAGCGTATTCAATATCATTTTCTTGAGGTAAGCTATTTTGAGTATCCGAAACGACTGTTTTTTTGCAACTAATGAGGAGGAAAAAACAAAGTAAAAAACAGATTTTAGTGAGAACAATTTTCATTTTTTTATTCAATTTTGAAAGCAAAGGTAGGAGAAATTATAAAAAAGTCTCATTTATTTTTAACAACCATCAGAATAACATGTTCTATCTTTGGCGGCAGAATACTAATTTTTGTATCCCAATTTAAATAAAAAAGTATGAATTTTTTAACTTCTTGGAGTGGTGGAAAAGACAGTTGTTATGCTATGATGAAAGCCGTTGAGCAAGGTTTTGTACCCAAAGTTTTGTTGAATATGATGAATGAAAATGGGAAAATTTCCCGTTCCCATGGTTTGCCATTAGCGATTTTGAAACAACAAGCTTTCCAAATGGACTTACCACTTGAAGCTGTAGCAGCCAGTTGGGAAGATTATGAAAAGAAGTACATTCAGACTTTGAAAACCCTACAATCCAACTACAATTTTGAAGCAGCCGTATTTGGTGATATCGATTTACAACCGCATAAAGATTGGGAAGAGAAAGTATGTGCAGCCGCTTCAATTCAAGCTGTTTTGCCTTTGTGGCAACAAGACCGTTTGAAATTGGTCAACGAAATGTTAGAAAAAGGTATAGAAACCATGATTGTTTCCTGTAACACACAAATGGGAGAAAGCTATTTGGGGCGTATTTTGACACCTGAACTAGCGCTAGAACTTCAAGAAAAAGGCATTGATCCTTGCGGTGAAAACGGCGAATTTCATACCATGGTTTTTAATTGTCCTCTTTTTAAAAATCCAATTTCATTGCCTCAATTCACTACAACAACACACCAAAATTACTGTTTTGTGGTTTGGAATACTTTGTAATTTCATTAGGAGCTTTATCCCAGCATTCGTTACAATCTTTTTGTATAAAAATAATTTTTCTACGCTAGGAGAGGAGCTTCCTTTGGTCGCTCTCTCCCAGCAAGAAAAAATAATTTTTATCCTGCAAAGGATTTTCACTGCTGTTGGGGCTAGGTAATACAGTCTTCGTTTTTGAATAAAAATCCCTTTCATCAGATTATTTTTTCTTAATCAACTTGTTGTTAATGTTTTAGCAATATTGTTTTTGATTACATTAAAAATAATCCAAAACAATAAATTTAGTATTATATTTGCCGCCGTATTGAGGTTGCTGTTTTTAAGATTTAAAATCAGCATTAAAAGGGAATCAAGTGATTGATGAATGATGAACAACGGTTTAGGATTTCAGATTTATTTCTGTAATTAATAGTTGAATATCACGAATTATAAATCTTGAGCTGTACCCGCAACTGTAAGCTATCAAGCTTGTTGTTATCTACAAAACCATTGTTCGCCTTGGCGGATGAGAAGGTAAACAACAAGACGCAAGCCAGGAGACCTGCCTATTACATCGAGTATCAAACTTTCGGGAAAAAAGGTTTGGGTATGGGTCATTCTATGCTTTTCTCCCATTTTTAATCATGCAATTGTTTATAGACTTTTGCTAAATGTTTTATTAAAATGAACAAGAAAATCGTTCGTATTAGTGCGCTATGCGTTTTAATCGGTGCATCTGTTTTTGCACAAAAAAAAGGAGAAATCGCTGCTCCAAATGAATTAAATGAAGTTGTTATCTCCGACTCCAAATTTGCTTTGCCAAAAGAAAAATCGGGTAAAGTAATTGTCAAAATTACAGCCGCAGACTTGGCTAAAAAAGAAGGACAATCGTTAGCGACAGTCTTGAGCACA
>JAHEBK010000324.1 GCA_024642295.1 Flavobacterium sp.
TACTGTCTCAAAAAAGGAGACGTTATTGGAGTACTTCATTATAATTTATTAGATTTGTTTACAACCAAATTATTCTAAAATGAAACAACATTACGCTACACTTCTTTTAATTGTTTTATCCGTTTGCAATTCTTACGCTCAAAACGATACCACAAAAATTAAAGTCAATAATACAGAACATTTCCTGACAACCATCATCGGTTATCCCATTACAGGTACCTATCTCTATGACGGATTAGAGGAACCTATTATCCAACTCAATGCTAATGGAACAGGCGTTTTCCAATATAAAGATTTATCTAAAAAAAACATCAGTTGGGGAATTGAAAGCAACTCCAATGGAAACCCAAGATTCGAAGAAGGTTTCAATAGTGCTGCCTATACACTTTGGTATAAAACCAATGAAGATACTGAAGAAAAATGGGTAGCGACACAATTTTCAATTCATTACGACAAAAAGAAAATATTCATTGCAGGAGAAAGAAGTAAAGAATATCAAGAAGAAATTAAATAAATATTTTTAATTTTAAGTACTGGTCAAAATTTAATGTTGTATTTTCAAACAATAAAAACATTCTACCTGTAAGACATTAAAGAACATACGAGCAAGATTTCTCTAATTATATGATCTTATATTTCTTATATGGTTTTAAAAAAAACACGACATTGATTCTTTCTTGTTACTTAATATCTAGCAAAAACAAGAAAAACATCATTTTTTTTCCTATTTTGCAGTAACCATAAATACGTAACCCAATGACTTCAATCACCAGACTTTTCGATTTTCCTTATTACCAGCAAGAGCAATTCAATTCCATTGCAGATGCTTTGGTAAACAAAGAAAATGGTGTTTGGGTCAAAACTTCCACTCAGGAATATATCGATAAATCAAATGCGATTTCCAGAGCGTTGTTGCGAATGGGAATTCAAAAAGACGACAAAATCGCCGTCATTTCCTCTAGCAATAGAACCGAATGGAATATAGTAGATATTGGAATTCTTCAAACAGGTGCTCAAAACGTACCAATCTACCCCACTATATCCGAAGATGACTATAATTACATCCTCAACCACTGTGGAGCTATTTATTGCTTCGTCTCAGACGATGAAGTACTCCGGAAAATAAATCTAATTAAAGATAAAGTACCACAACTCAAAGAAGTCTATAGCTTTGACTCTATAACCAATTGCAAAAACTGGAAAGAATTATTGGAGTTAGGAGCAGACGAAAGCAACCAAGACGAAGTAGAGTCTAGAAAAAATAGTGTCAAAGCAGAAGATTTGGCAACAATAATTTACACTTCAGGAACTACTGGAAGACCTAAAGGAGTGATGTTATCGCACCATAACATTGTTTCTAATGTATTGGATAGCGCTCCTAGAATTCCATTTGAAAAAGGAAAAAGTCGGGCTTTGAGCTTCCTTCCAGTTTGTCATATTTTTGAAAGAATGATTCTCTATTTATACCAATATTATGGTGTTTCTATCTATTTCGGAGAATCAATAGAGAAAATTAGCGACAATATTAAAGAAGTAAAACCAACGGTAATTACTGCTGTACCAAGACTACTCGAAAAAGTTTATGATAAAATTTACGCCAAAGGAAACGAATTAACAGGAATCAAACGAAAATTGTTTTTCTGGGCAATCGATTTAGGATTGCGCTACGAACCCTATGGTGCAAATGGTTTTTGTTATGAATTTCAATTAAAAATTGCACGGAAATTAATTTTCAGCAAATGGAAAGAAGGATTAGGAGGTAATCTAGAACTTATGGTTTCAGGTAGTGCAGCGCTACAACCTCGTTTGTCTCGAATATTTGCCGCCGCTCAAATCCCTGTCATGGAAGGCTATGGCTTATCTGAAACTTCTCCTGTGATTGCCGTAAACGATCAAAGAAATAAAGGATTTAAAATAGGAACTGTTGGAAAACCGATTCGCAATGTGGAAGTAAAAATTGCCGAAGATGGTGAAATCCTATGTAAAGGCCCAAATATCATGATGGGATATTATAAAGACGAAGATAAAACTGCCGAAGTCATTATTGATGGTTATTTTCATACTGGTGACATCGGTGAAATTGACTCTGAAGGTTTTCTAAAAATCACCGATCGCAAGAAAGAAATGTTCAAAACCTCGGGAGGAAAATATATTGCTCCTCAAATCATTGAAAATGCGATGAAACAATCTCGTTTCATCGATCAAATTATGGTTATTGGTGACGGCCAAAAAATGCCTGCTGCGTTTATCCAACCTAATTTTGATTTTGTAAAAGAGTGGGCAAATATTCATAAAATAGACATTGGAAACAGCAATGAGTCACTTGTAATCAATGAAAAAGTAATTGCTCGCATCCAAGAAGAAATAGATGGAATTAACGAAAAATTTGGTCATTGGGAGCAAATCAAACGATTTGAACTTACCCCAGACATTTGGTCGCCAGACAATGGGCATTTGACTCCAACAATGAAACTGAAAAGAAAAATTATCTTAGAAAAATACGCCAATTTATTTGATAAAATATATTGTTAAACCCAAAGCCACGCCACATCAAGCGTGGTTTTTATTATTAGTAGAAGTAATTTTAACCTTGTATCATGCCTCCTCCTGCTCTTCGTTATATCTTTAGTGTTCGCTATCGCAACACTAAAGGATGCCACTACGATCAGGTCTATTTTAGAACGTTTTTTTGGTAGAATTAACACATTGCCCCAGACCTATTGACATTTTATACAACTATACCAATCTAAACGTTATACCATTTAGCTTTTAAATTTACTGGCATATAATGGTTAACGATTGTCAGGTTGAGCGTAGTCGAAACCTCGTTCTGGGGCAGTAAATAATCTCGACTTCGCTCGATTTGACAAAATG
>JAHEBK010000031.1 GCA_024642295.1 Flavobacterium sp.
CTCTCTAAATTGTTATTCAATTGACCTACAGAACTCGCTCCTATTAATACAGAAGTGATTCGATTGTCTTTGATCTACTCCTAATAATATCCTATAAAATTAACAAACCATAACTCCTTAATATATGTATCGGTTTTGAGTACCAAAATAATTCAAAATCTTCTAAATTCTTTTCAAAATCTACTTTTATTTCTTGAAACGAATATACCTTAGTATTAGAAACTGCTATTTCATTCAAAATAGTGACTAACCACTCCCCTTCTGCTTTATTGGTTTGAATCGTAAAACTTTCTTTTTTATCATGAAAAGTCAGACTTATCATTTCCCAAGAATTTCCTTTTTTAGATTTGGTAAAATATTCCACTGCTGGTTTTCCTCCCAGCCAAACCACTTTTGCTGTGGGTTTAATTGTTAAACTCTCTTCATTTTCCAATGCATTAAAAATAAAATCTTCTGCAATCTTTGTTTTAGGGATTTTAAACTCAAACCAATCTTGCAACGGATAATCAAAACAAATCCCGTGCATAAAATTAAATAAGGATTTTTTTAGTCCAAAACTAAAGGTATCATGGTCAATTCCAGTTTTATCTTTATAATTAATGTCATTATTGGCAAAAGTTCCAATAGCTTCCGTTTCTTTGACAACGCCAAATTTCTCAGGATACATTCCCACAGGACTGTGTGCCGTCATGGCAAACTGATGCCAAAAACCCGATTGCAATACCCCCGCTTCAAACAATTGACGCACCATTTCCAAACTATCAATTGTTTCTTGAATCGTTTGGGTAGGATAACCATACATCAAATACGCATGCACCATAATTCCCGCTTGGGTAAAATGCTGTGTCACCTTAGCAACTTGTTCTACAGTAACTCCTTTATCTATTAATTGTAATAATCGATCCGATGCTACTTCAAGACCTCCCGAAACCGCAATACAACCTGAGGCTTTGAGTAACAAACACAAATCAGCCGTAAAACTTTTTTCGAATCGAATGTTCGTCCACCAAGTAACAGATAGTTTTCTACGCAAAATTTCTAGTGCCAAAGCACGCATCAAAGCTGGCGGTGCCGCTTCATCTACAAAGTGAAAACCGTTTTGTCCTGTTTTCTCGATCATTTCTTCAATTCGGTCACAAAGCAAATTGGCAGCAACAGGTTCATATACCTTAATATAATCTAACGAAATATCGCAAAACGTACATTTCCCCCAATAACAACCGTGCGCCATTGTGAGTTTGTTCCATCTTCCATCACTCCACATGCGGTGCATTGGATTTACAATTTCGATAACCGAAATGTATTTATCCAATAACAAATCCGAATAATCTGGAGTTCCTACTTGTGACTGTTTATAATCTGGTTTGGTTGAATTGTTTTTGTAAACAACTTTTCCATTTTCTAATAGAAAAGTTCGTTTATACCTTCTTGGTTCCTCTCCTTCGGAGGGGTCAGGGGAGGATAATTCTTCTATTGGCACTTCTCCATCATCCAAAGTAATAAAATCAAAAAACTCAAAAACACGAGGATCGGACAGTGAACGCAATTCCGTATTAGGGAAACCACCTCCCATCGAGATTTTAATATGAGGATAATACTTTTTTACCCATTGTGCAGCACGAAAAGCACTGTATAAATTTCCAGGAAAAGGAACGGATATTAAAAATAAATTAGGTTGAACAGTTTCGATTCTTTCTTTTAATAATGCAATTAAAAGAGTATCGATATAAGTAAGTTCTTGCTGCAAAGCCTCATACAACTCATCAAAAGAATTAGCAGAACGTCCCAATCGCTCTGCATACCGACTGAAACCAAAATTAGCATCGACACATTCGACAATAAAATCGGATATATCTTCGAGATATAAAGTCGCCAAATGCTTGGCTTTATCCTGAGTTCCCATCGTTCCAAAAGCCCAGTCTATCCCGACATCATTCGGGACTTCCAACTGTGCAAAACGAGAAGCCTCAGGCAAATAATCTTCTTGACATATTTGGAGTGCCAATGTTGGGTTCTTTCCTTGCAAAAAAGCAATAACAGAGTCAATGGTTTTAATATATTCCTCTTGCAAAGCAAAAATTCGCTTTGAATTATCTGAAACTTCTTCAACTTGAAACCTGAAACTTTGAACTTGAAACAAATCCCTTAGTCCTTCTTTCGAAAACAATTTCAAAATGACTTCAATCCCTAAATCCGCTTGAACCGAATCAATATTTTTAGTATTCAAAAAACCCTTGATATAAGCCGTTGCAGGATAAGGCGTATTTAGTTGTGTAAAAGGAGGCGTAATTAAAAGCAGTTTTGGTTTCAAGAGTCTTTGTTTTGTACAAAAATAAGGGAATAATTATTAATAGCTCAAACAACTTCTCAGTTGATTTCCTAAACATTTCTTAATCCCTAAAAACATCGCTATAGTTTTCTTATTTTAGCAGTAAATTTAGAAATACAAAACATGCCTACCGACTGTATCAGCTATCAAAATTCAGGATATTTCACACCATTAATGATTGATTATTTGAACCAAAAATCAAATCTTCGCTCTTTATACCATCGGTTTCCAACATTGGAAAATTTTGAAGCCCAATTACAGGAGAAAAAAAACAATTTCAATAACGATGGTAATGGCAATAAAAAAAGAGAAACGCTGGTTGCTGTTTTACAACAACAATATCAAAACGCAACTGTTTCTGACTTGACCAATCAAAACATCGAAGCTCTAAAAGTTGACAATACTTTTACGATTACCACAGGACATCAATTAAATTTGTTTAGTGGTCCTTTGTATTTTTTATACAAAATCATTTCAACTATCAATTTGACCAAAGAATTGAAAGCCAAATATCCGGCTTCCAATTTTGTTCCAATATACTGGATGGCTACCGAAGATCATGATTTTGAAGAAATCAATTATTTTAATTTCAAAGGGAAGAAATTTCGCTGGGAAATAGAAAGCACAGGCCCTGTTGGAAGATTATCAACGAGTGGATTAGACCATTTTTTTGAAATATTTGCACTAGAATTAGGTGCTACAACCAATGCCACATCTATAAAAAAACTTTTTACAGAAGCCTATTTACAACATGACACGCTAGCCGATGCAACGCGTTATTTGGCAAATGCACTCTTTGGTGACTGTGGCTTAGTTATTATCGATGGTGATAATCCAAATTTAAAACAATTGTTTGCTCCATATATTAAAGAGGAGTTAATGCAGCAAACTGCTTATAAAAAGGTGTCTGAATCTATAAAACAACTCAGCGACTACACTATTCAAGTGAATCCGCGTGAAATCAATTTGTTTTATATCGAAGACAAAATACGAGAACGCATTGTATTCGAAAATGGCCAATATAAAGTCAATAATACTAAAATAAATTACTCAGAACCCGAAATACTAGCTTTATTAGAAACCAATCCAGAGAAATTTAGTCCCAATGTGATTATGCGTCCGTTATATCAAGAAGTTATCTTACCCAACCTATGCTATATTGGCGGCGGTGGAGAAATCGCTTATTGGTTGGAATTAAAATCTTTTTTTGATGCAGTAAAAATTCCTTTTCCAATACTACTGGTCCGTAATTCAGTACTATTAGCAACTGAAAAGCAAATCAAAAAAGCTGAAAAACTTGGTTTATCGTGGGCTGATTTATTTTCGAAACAAACTGATTTAGAAAATAACTTGACTCAAAAACTAAGTGCTTTCCCTATCGATTTAACCACTCAAAAAGAACAACTTAAAAAACAGTTTGAATATCTTTTCGACTTAGCTTCTCAAACGGACAAATCGTTTGTAGGTGCCGTAAAAGCACAAGAAGTAAAACAAATCAAAGGATTCGAAAATCTTGAAAAAAGACTTTTAAAAGCCCAAAAAAGAAAACTTCTCAATCAATTAGAACGTGCAACCGACTTGCAAAACGAATTATTCCCTAATAAGAGTTTACAAGAACGCCAAGCTAATTTTTCAGAATTTTATTTAGAAGAAGGTTCGGATTTAATTACAAAGTTACTATACGAATTAAAACCTCTAGAACAACAGTTCAATATCCTTATTTTATAAAAAACACTGATTTAAAACTATCAATTAGTACATTTTGACAAAAAAACTTTTAATTTTTAGTAATTTCATACTAAAACCAGTATTTTTGCGCAAAAAAATCACACAATGACTACAAACAGAACTTTCACAATGATTAAACCAGATGCAGTAGCAAATGGTCACATTGGAAACATCCTTGCCATGATAACCAATGCTGGTTTCAAAATCGTTTCTTTAAAATTAACACAACTTACTGTTGCTGATGCACAAGCATTTTATGCAGTACATGCTGAAAGACCATTCTATGGTGAATTAGTAGACTTCATGTCAAGCGGTCCTATTGTTGCGGCTATTTTAGAAAAAGAAAATGCGGTTGCTGATTTTAGAACTTTAATTGGAGCAACTAATCCCGCTGAAGCTGCCGAAGGAACAATCCGTAAATTATATGCTACTTCTGTGGGCGAAAATGCTGTTCACGGTTCTGATAGTGATGAAAACGCAGCTATTGAAGGTGCTTTCCATTTTTCTGGAAGAGAGCAATTTTAATTTATGATTGTTGATTAACGATTTTTGAATTAAAAAAATCCCGTTTACCTAAGGTGAACGGGATTTTTTTAATCCATCAGAAATCTAAAATCGTTATTCAACAATCTAAAATCATTATCTCAAAACCACATTCGTTACTACATCACGTCGCAACTCTTCGTTAATCATTTTAATGATTTTTGATTTTCCATGACTCAATTCTTCACGCAATACAGAGGATGTCAATTCAACATACAACGTACTGCCTTTCAGCACCACATTTTGAGTATAACTATTCACACCATTTCCCATCAAATTAGCCCAAGCTTCCTTTACGTCAATCTGATCCATCCCAGATTGCAGTTTGTTCACCTGAATAATTTGCTTTAAAACATCCCCAATAGGACTTTGATTATTTAATCTTTTCGCCATTTCCTGTAATGTTTATCGGTCCCGTTTTCTTATAATGATACTCTTTATTTTCTGCATTCTTAACTACCAACTCTTCATCAGTAAGCTTCATTAACTCCTCTGACCATTGAGCAAAGTCAGTTGAGTAATCCAGAAAAACTGTTTCTTTATCAAATCGTACTTTCACATTTTCATAAGTGTCATTAACAATGAAAGTACCATCCAGTTGTGGCTTAACCTTTTTTCGAAAACCTTGATTATCCTTGATTTCAAAATAATCGAAATTCTCATTGATTTTATAATTTTTATCATCTCCATCAGCTACAGCTACTTTCTCAATTTCCCAATATCCATTAAGCTTTACAACATCAGCAGGCACAATCTTCTGTCTACAAGAAACGAAGAACAAACAAAAAAACAGTACTTTAAAAATCAATTTCATATTTCATTTTTTAGGAGCTACTTCCTGCTCACGACGCTTCGGGACGCTCTATCATTTTATGGCAAAAAAAGCCACAAAACGAACACCGCTACTATCAGGGCTAGGACAATTAGATCAAAACATTATTTTTTTTATAGAATAACAAAGGTAAACTTTAATCAATAATTCGAAAGAAAATAAAAACTATTCAACCATACTGTGAAAAAGTATTTTAGTTGACATGAGTTTTACCCAAACGCAAAAAATTAACGGAGGAATTATTATTATTTTATTATTTTTATGGCTAATAAAAAAAATAAACTATGAAAAAAATTATCTTACTCGCATTTGTTTTTAATTCTTTATTAATTTCAGCTCAGGTATACGAATACAAAATAGTTACTTGTATTGAGTCAATTGTACCTAGTGGACTTGGTCGTTCAAGAATAATTGACGTTGAAGACAAAAGAAATTTCAAAGATTTCACGTCTGAACATAATGAAGGTAGAAACAAAAGTGGCAGGTCAGACATTAGAGTAGAAAATTTTGAAGAAACCAAACTTTTGAACTTTTATAACATTGGCGGTATTCGATTCGAAAACATTGCCGCAAATGATGCTGTTATTACTTCAAAAATAAATACTTTGGCTACTGAAGGCTGGGAACTAATGCAACTTGTAAGTGGTGTAGAAAGTGACGCAGGTACTAGTGACGGCCAAGGAATCTATATAACACGATTAGTTTTCAAAAGGAAAAAACAATAATCAAACTAAACCACATTGGACTTAAGTCCCGAAATTTGACTGAAAAGACTCAATGTATGCGAAGTTGGATTGTAAATTGATACCGCAAATTCACAAATTATTATATTATAACTATTTTAAAATAAGTGAATCTGCGGTAATTTTTTTTTAAGTAAAGCGAGACCCACTATAACCGTACTGTTTTTAAGAAAGTTAAAAACGGATTGACCCAGGATCCTATAGTAATGCTTAGAAATGCTTTAAAATAAAAAAACCACCTAACTAAAAGTTAGATGGTTTTGCGATGAGCCGGCGGAGGGACTCGAACCCACGACCTGCTGATTACAAATCAGCTGCTCTAGCCAACTGAGCTACGCTGGCGACTCATTACGGGTGCAAATATACATACGATTTTGAATTCTCCAAAATAAATATGCACTTTTTTGCTATTTTTTCAAACTACAATTCGTTTATTTTAGCAATTAATTGATTAGCAGTTTGTTCCAATTCAACATTAATTTGCTTGAAATGTGCTTTTTTATTTTCAACGTTCTTAGCGTTCACTTTTGTAATTAAAACATCAAAAGCAGCGATAGCCTCATCAATTAATTGATTTGTTTCTGCAGTTGGTTTTCCAGTTGAAGTAATCTCATACAAGTAAACCGCTTCTATAATATCTCCTAAAACGTAGTTGATGTCTTTTTTTAAATTCTTAACGTTTGCCATTTTTCTTAAATTTTAATTTGCGTTTGCAAAAGTACATATAATCTTTCTATTCCCTACTATGAAATATAAATTTCTAAAAGAGAAGCTTTTCCATTCAAAACAAAAGAGTCCATTGCAGCAGGAATCAATACTGTATCACCTTTTTTATACGTATATATTACTCCATCGTATCCTATTTCAAAATTCCCATCAACACACATATAAACCGTGAAGGTATCTCCTTGCTTGTGAACCATCATTTCCCCATCTAAAGGAACTGAATTAGTTGTAAAATAAGGGCAATCTACAATGTTGTTCGATTCATTGCTATTATTGGTACATGTCCTATAAGTATCTGTTTTTAGATAATTAATAGCATCGATAGCTAAATCAATATGCAACTCTCTTGTATTTCCATCTGCATCCATACGATCAAAGTCATATAAGCGATAAGTGATATCTGAGGTTTGTTGAATCTCCGCAACAACCATTCCAGCGCCTATAGCATGTACCGTGCCCGTTTCCAAAAAGAAAACATCTCCCTTTTGAACCTTTACATCATTCAAAATTGATAATAAAGATTTTTTTTCTAGGTTTTCAACATATTCAGAAGCACTAGAATCCTCTTTAAAACCAACAATTATTCTCGCCTCTGGATCAGCTTGCATAATATACCACATTTCTGTTTTTCCAAAAGAATTGTGACGTTTTCTAGCCAACTCATCATTAGGATGTACTTGAATCGATAAATCTTGCTTAGCATCTAAATATTTAAAGAGCAACGGGAATTGCTTACCAAATCTTTCAAAAACGGTAGTTCCTAATAATGCCACAGGGTATTCATTAATGATATCTGTTAAAAACTGGCCTTTATAATCGCCATTTGCAATAACACTGACCTGACCTTCTACCGCAGAAAGCTCCCAACTTTCACCTGTTGTAGGTGAAGGAATGGTTTTATTTAAAATTGTTTTAAGCTTGTCACCACCCCAAATTCTTTCTTTCAAAATGGGCTCAAACTGTAATGGATATATTTTCATTCTTGTTTCTTCTAAAAGAATATCTGCTTTATTTTCTTCACTTAAAGCTACTAATTGACTAACTTTTTAACCATTTCTAATGCCTTAGGAATATGCTTGGCAGCAAAAATACCATTAAAAATCATTTTAATAACACCTTTTTTATCGACAACATAGGTTACTCTACCTGGAAGCAACCCAAAAAATAGTGAAGGAACTCCAAATAAGTCCCTGATTTCTTGATTTTCATCTGATAATAGAAGGAACGGTAATTTATGTTTACTGGAAAACTTTTGATGAGATTCTAATCCATCACTACTAATACCAATAACTTCGGCACCTAAATCTTTAAAATCCTGATATCGATCTCTAAAACTACACGCTTGACGGGTACAGCCAGGAGTATCATCTTTTGGATAAAAATAAATCACTACTGGTTTACTCCCAATCAGGGATTGACTATCAAATGCATTGCCCTCACTATCCTGAGCAATGAAAAAAGGGACTTTATCTCCAACATTTAATCCCATTATTCTCCTTTATAAGTTACAAAATTACGGGGCGTCTCATAAAGGACTACCTCTAAATCAAAATCTGGCTGAATTCTTTTTCGAATTTTGTTCCAAATCACGACAACAATATTTTCGGCAGTAGGATTTAAGTCTTGAAATTCAGCCACATCAACGTTTAGATTTTTATGATCAAAAGGAATTTCAACTTCCTCTTTGATAATATCCGACAAGATTTTCACATCCAGCACAAATCCAGTTTCTGGATTAATTGCCCCAGTCACACTTACAATTAATTCGTAATTATGACCATGAAAATTTGGATTATTACATTTACCGAAAACAGCATCATTTTTTTCAAAAGACCAATCCTTGCGATACAATCGGTGTGCTGCGTTGAAATGTGCCTTTCTACTTATAGTTACTTTCATGGGATAAATTTAGAATTAGCGTTGCTATTTAAACGATATTTATTTTTTATGCGCTTCTAAAAAATGATAAAATTCTTCAAAAATAATTTTAAACCAAACAGTATAAGCTTCAGGATGTGCTATCATATCAGAATGAATCGCTTCAATGCTCATCCATTTCCAATCTTGAACTTCTTCTGTGTTAATTATTGGACTCTCATCATAATACCCAATCATGACATGATCTAGTTCATGTTCTGTTAATCCGTTATCAAAAGGTGCTTTGTAAATGAAATGAAACAATTCTTTTAATTCGGTCTTGAATCCCATTTCCTCAAATAGTCTTCGGTTTCCCGCTTGAAGATTGGTCTCCCCCTCACGTTGGTGGCTACAACAGGTATTCGTCCAAAGCAACGGAGAATGGTATTTATGTTGTGCACGCTGTTGGAGCATGATTTCATTTTTAGTATTCAATACAAAAACGGAGAAAGCACGATGCAATACCGCTTTTTCATGAGCTTCTAGCTTAGGCATCAATCCGATTTGCTCGTCATTTTCGTTAACCAATATTACATTTTCTTCTTTCATAATTATTTTTAGCATCACAAAAATACAAAAAGATACCCAAGCACATTTGATTTATCGTTTCATTTATTTTACTTATAATTTATACCTTAAGACTTTCAGCTATCATCAATGCACATTTTTCACCATCAATCGCTGCCGAGATGATACCGCCAGCATATCCTGCTCCTTCTCCACAAGGATACAATCCTTTTATTTGAAGATGCTCTAATGTAATTCCATCTCTTGGAATACGCACTGGAGAAGATGTTCTGGATTCTGGCGCATGAAGAATTGCCTCATTCGTTAAATAACCTTTCATTGATTTTCCAAATTCTGAAAATCCTTCTCTTAAAATTTGACTTAAAAAACCTGGAAATACTTGTCCCATTTCAACCGAAGTCGTTCCAGGAACATATGAGGTTTTTGGAATTTCACTCGAAACTTTGTTTTGCACAAAATCCACCATACGTTGTGCAGGCACTTTTTGAGTTTCCCCTGCCAAATGCCAAGCTTTTTGCTCAATGCTTTTTTGAAACTCCATTCCAGCCAAGGCACCAAATTTAGCAAAAGGCTTAAAATCTTCTAATTTTAATTCGATAACAATTCCTGAATTAGCAGTGGCTTGATCTCTTTTGGAGGGAGACCAACCATTGGTAACCACTTCACCTGGACTAGTGGCACAAGGAGCAATTACACCTCCTGGACACATACAAAACGAATACATTCCACGACCGCCCACTTGCTTGACAATACTGTAAGGAGCAGGCGGTAATAATTCGCCACGATAATCACAACTGTATTGGATTTGGTCAATCAAGGATTGCGGATGTTCCGCTCTTACTCCCAATGCAAAAGCTTTGGCTTCAATGAAAATTTTCTTTCTATCTAATAATTCAAAAATATCACGTGCAGAATGTCCCGTAGCCAAAATCAATTTGTTAGCTAAAATAGTATCTCCTTTTTGAGTGACCACTCCTTCGACTTCATCATTTTTAATCAAAATATCAGTCACTCTCGTTTCGAATAAAACCTGACCGCCACATTCTATAATTTTTTCACGAATGTCTTGAATAATTTGCGGTAATTTATTGGTTCCAATATGGGGATGGGCATCAACCAAAATATCTGGGGTAGCCCCAAAAGCAACTAGTAACTCTAAAATTCGAGTAACATCACCACGTTTTTTAGAACGAGTATATAATTTACCATCCGAATAGGTTCCTGCTCCACCTTCTCCAAAACAATAATTCGAATCTTCATCGACAAGATGATCTCTATTGATGGCTTTTAAATC
>JAHEBK010000325.1 GCA_024642295.1 Flavobacterium sp.
CAGCTTCTCTCTAGATTCTTCTATTGGAGTTCCAAAATAGGATTTTCCACCTTCAACTGATTTTGTTACTCCCGTTTGTCCCATAATAACTGCTTTTGTACCAATGGTGATCCCGCTAGTAGTTCCTACTTGCCCCCACATCGTAACTTCATCCTCAATAATAACGCAACCAGCAATTCCTGTTTGTGATGCAATAAGACATTTTTTACCAATAACAGTATCGTGTCCAACATGAACTTGATTATCAATTTTGGTTCCTTCTCCAATTGTAGTATCACCTGTCACTCCTTTGTCAATAGTACATAGCGCACCAATACCTACATTGTTTTGAATAACCACTCTACCACCAGAAACCAATTGGTCAAAACCTGTTTCACGTTTTTTATAATAAAAAGCATCAGCACCAAGAATTGTTCCTGCATGAATAATGACATTATCACCAATAAGGGTATGGTCGTAAATAGAAACATTGGAATGAATCAAACAATTCTTTCCAATTACAACATGATTACCAATAAAAACATTTGGTTGAATGATGGTTCCTTCTCCTATTTGAGCCGTCGAAGCGATAGATACAGAAGCATGTTGAAAGGGTTTGAAATGATTCGTCAATTTATTAAAATCTCTAAAGGGATCATCAGAAATCAATAATGCTTTTCCCTCAGGACAATCCACTACTTTATTAATCAAAACGATTGTAGCAGCCGAATTTAAAGCTTTATCATAATATTTTGGATGATCTACAAAAACAATATCGCCTTTTTCAACGACATGTATTTCATTCATTCCTAAGACTTCAAAATTAGCATTGCCCACAAATTCACATTGAAGCAAATCAGCAATCTCATGTAGTGAATGAGTTTTAGTAAATTTCATAAAATAATTCAATAGATGAATAAATAAAAAATGAAAATAAACAAAATACCGATTAGTATTCTATTTATTTTCATTTTTTTATAAAGTAATAATTACTCTTTTACACGCTCCATGTAATTACCAGAAGCGGTATCAATTTTAATTTTATCCCCTTCGTTAATAAATAAAGGAACGTTTACTGATGCTCCGGTTTCAACTGTTGCTGGTTTAGTAGCATTAGTTGCTGTATTACCTTTCAAACCAGGTTCTGTATACGTAACTTCAAGAATTACTGATGGTGCCATATCAACTGATAAAGGTAAATCAGTTTCTGTATTGATTTGAATCATTACATTTTCTCCTTCTTTTAATAAATCTGGAGAATCTAAAACGTTTCTGTTTAATGTAATTTGTTCAAAAGTTTCCGCATTCATAAAGTGAAAATCATCTCCTTCAGGATATAAATATTGAAAAGTATGTGTTTCCACTCTTACAACATCAATTTTATGTCCTGCAGAGAACGTATTGTCTAATACCTTTCCGTTAGTTAATGATCTCAATTTAGTTCTCACAAACGCAGGACCTTTTCCTGGTTTTACATGAAGAAATTCAATGATTTTATAAATATCGTGATTGTGTTTAATACAAAGTCCGTTTTTAATGTCTGATGTAGATGCCATTTTGTTTTTTATTTGTTTATTCGTTTTTTGTTAATTTGTTGATTTGTTCTATCGATTAAACGATTAAACAAATAAAACAATTAAACTTTTATTTTAATAATTCCCAGAATATCCTTTCATAACTCCACGAGACGAATTACGAATAAAGTCTAATATTTCGTCACGTTCTGGTGTTGCTTCCATTTCGGCTTCAATAATTCCAATTGCTTGTGTTGTATTGAAGTTTTTTTGGTAAAGAATACGATAGATATTTTGAATTTCTCTGATTTTTTCAGTTGAAAACCCTCTTCTTCTTAATCCAACAGAGTTGATTCCTACATAAGATAATGGCTCTTTGGCTGCTTTTGTGTAAGGAGGAACATCTTTACGCAATAATGAACCACCAGATATCATTGCGTGATCTCCAATACTAATGAATTGGTGAACCGCTGATAAACCACCAATTACGGCAAAATTCCCAACAGTTACGTGACCACCTAACAAAACGCCGTTAACAATAATAGCATTATCTCCTACGTGGCAATCGTGAGCAATATGGGCAGCAGCCATAATCAAGCAATTGTTTCCAATAGTTGTTTGCCCTGATGCAATAGTACCTCTATTAATGGTAACACATTCTCTAATCGTACAATTATCACCGATGATTGCAAGCGAATCTTCACCTCCAAATTTTAAATCCTGAGGTACTGCAGAAATTACAGCTCCTGGAAAAATATTGCAATTTTTCCCTATTCTGGCACCCTCCATGATAGTTACATTTGAGCCAATCCAAGTTCCATCTCCAATAACGACATTATTGTGGATGGTAGTAAAAGGTTCAATAACCACATTTTTGGCAATTTTAGCGCCAGGATGAACATATGCTAATGGTTGATTCATCTATTTTCTTGTTTATTCGTTTAATCGTTTAATTGGTTAGCTGTTTTCGAAACACACAAATAATTAAACGAATCAATATAATTTATTGTTTTTTGGCTATTTGAGCCATTAATTCAGCTTCAGCTACTAATCTTCCATTAGCATACGCATTAGCTTGCATATGACAAATTCCTCTTCTAATAGGAGTAATTAAGTCACACTTAAATATTAAAGTATCCCCTGGTAATACTTTTTGCTTGAATTTTACATTATCCATTTTCATGAAATACGTCAAATAATTTTCAGGATCTGGAACAGTACTTAAAACTAAAATACCACCAGTTTGTGCCATCGCTTCAACAATTAAAACACCCGGCATTACTGGGGCTCCAGGAAAATGTCCTACAAAGAAACTTTCGTTCATCGTAACATTTTTCATCCCAACAATATGACTTTCTGACATTTCA
>JAHEBK010000326.1 GCA_024642295.1 Flavobacterium sp.
CAGTTAAAAAGTCCAATTTTTGCAATGGTTCTCCGTTTGCATTTTTTGCACCTGCAGGCTGAATTACTACATATCGTTCGTAGTAAATAATCATATCCAGTTTTTTTGAAGGCAATCCTAACAGATAACCCATTTTGTTTGGAAGTGATTTAAAATACCAAATATGTGCGACAGGAACAACTAAATTAATGTGTCCTACTCTATCCCTTCTTACCTTTTTCTCAGTAACTTCGACTCCACAGCGATCGCAAACAATTCCTTTATATCGAATTCTTTTGTACTTTCCACAAGCACATTCAAAGTCTTTAATCGGGCCAAAAATTCGTTCACAAAACAACCCGTCTCTTTCAGGTTTATGTGTCCGGTAATTTATTGTTTCAGGTTTTAAAACTTCACCGTTAGATTTCTCAAGAATTATTTCAGGAGAGGCCAAACCAATTGAAATTTTATTAAATTTTTTTACAGTGTATTTATCAGTATTTCTTGCCATAATTATGATGGATTCGAATTTAAAATGTAAAAATATGGTTAATAGCAAGAAGGTTTTTTTACCTTCTTGCTACTTAAATTGTTATTATTCTTCTAATCTAACGTCTAAACCTAAACCTTTAAGTTCGTGCATTAATACGTTAAATGATTCTGGTAACCCAGGTTCTGGCATTGCATCTCCTTTAACAATAGCTTCATAAGTTTTAGCTCTACCTAAAACATCATCGGATTTAACTGTTAAAATTTCACGCAATGTAGCCGAAGCTCCATATGCTTCAAGTGCCCAAACTTCCATTTCACCAAAACGTTGTCCACCAAATTGAGCTTTTCCACCTAAAGGTTGTTGCGTAATTAATGAATATGGTCCTATTGAACGTGCGTGCATTTTATCATCAATCATATGACCTAATTTAATCATATAAATGACCCCAACCGTTGCTGGTTGATCAAAACGACTACCTGTTCCTCCATCATATAAATAGGTATGTCCAAATCTAGGAATACCTGCCTCATCGGTTAAATCATTAATTTGACCTATTGTTGCTCCATCAAAAATTGGAGTAGCAAACTTTTTATCTAATTTTTGACCTGCCCAACCTAGAACAGTTTCATAAATTTGACCAATATTCATACGAGAAGGCACACCAAGTGGATTTAAGACAATATCAACTGGAGTTCCATCTTCTAAAAATGGCATATCTTCAGCTCTTACAATTCTTGCTACAATACCTTTATTTCCATGACGTCCAGCCATTTTATCACCAACTTTTAATTTACGCTTTTTAGCAATGTAAATTTTGGCTAGTTTTAATATACCGGCTGGTAATTCATCTCCCACAGAAACAGTGAATTTTTCACGTCGCAATACACCTTGTAAATCGTTTACTTTAATTTTATAATTGTGTATTAACTCGGTAATTAGTTCATTTAAATGAGCGTCAGTTGTCCAAACTCCTTTTGTTAAATAGTTATAATCTGGTACAGAATTCAACATTTTTAAGGTAAACTTTTTACCCTTTTGAAGAATTTCTTCCCCTAAATCATTCATAACTCCTTGTGAAGTTTTACCATTCACCAAACCAAATAATTTATCAATTAATATGGATCGTAAATCTTCAAATTTTGCTGTAAAGTCACTTTCTAAATTTGAAATATTAACTTTATCTTTTGCTCTTTTTGTTTTGTCTTTAACAGCTCTTTCAAATAATTTTTTATCAATAACAACGCCTCTTAATGAAGGAGAAGCTTTTAATGATGCATCTTTTACATCACCCGCTTTATCACCAAAAATTGCACGCAATAGCTTTTCTTCTGGAGTTGGATCTGATTCTCCTTTAGGAGTAATTTTACCAATTAAAATATCACCAGGCTTTACTTCAGCACCAATTCTTATCATACCATTTTCATCCAAATCCTTTGTTGCTTCTTCTGAAACGTTTGGAATATCGTTGGTTAATTCTTCAGCTCCTAATTTTGTATCTCTTACTTCAAGTGAATACTCATCAATATGAATTGACGTAAAAATATCCTCACGAACAACCTTTTCTGAAATAACAATTGCATCTTCAAAGTTATACCCTTTCCAAGGCATAAATGCAACTTTCATATTTCTTCCTAAAGCTAGCTCACCTTTTTCGGTAGCATAACCTTCACATAATACTTCACCTTCTACAACTCTATCACCTTTTTTAACAATTGGTTTTAAGTTTATTGAAGTACCCTGATTGGTTTTTCTAAATTTAATTAAATCATAGGTTTTACTATCGCTGTCAAAACTAACTAATCGTTCTTCTTCAGTTCTATCATATTTAATTCGAATAGTATTAGAATCGACATATTCAACAACTCCTGCACCTTCTGCATTCATTAAAATTCGTGAATCCTTTGCTACTCTGAATTCTAAACCTGTACCCACAATAGGTGATTCAGGTTTTAATAAAGGTACCGCCTGACGCATCATGTTTGAACCCATTAACGCACGGTTTGCATCATCATGCTCCAAGAATGGAATCAAGGATGCAGAAATAGAAGCAATTTGGTTAGGAGCAACATCCATAAAATTAACTTTCGTTGGCTCAACTACAGGATAATCTGCTTCTTCACGAACAATTACTTTCTCTGCAGTAAATCTACCTTTAGCATCTAGAGGAAGATTTGATTGTGCAAATTTCTTTCCTTCTTCTTCTTCAGCACTTAAATATCTTGGTTCATCTGTTATATTAACATTTCCATCAATAACTTCTCTATAAGGAGTCTCAATAAAACCAAGATTATTTACTTTTGCAAATACAGCCAACGATGAAATTAAACCAATATTTGGTCCTTCAGGTGTTTCAATTGGGCATAAACGACCATAATGTGTAT
>JAHEBK010000327.1 GCA_024642295.1 Flavobacterium sp.
ACATAAAAACCGCAGTGATAGAATATGTAGCCAATACAAGAGGGTTTTATCAAAAAATAACCATTAGTAATCAGGAAGCAATGATTACCAATGATCGTTCGGGAAATGAAAAATCACAGAAGTTGCAAATTTCTGAAGCCGATTGGAAAACGTTATTGGGATTGTTTGAAAAGGTTGATTTGGACCAACTTCAAACTTTAAAAGCACCCACGCAAAAGCGATTTCATGATGGAGCGGCAATCGCTAATCTGATTGTAAAATACAAAGAGAAAACATATAAGTCAGCTTCATTTGACCATGGATTTCCTCCCAAAGAAATTAAAGAAATAGTAGAAAAAATAAATTCATTTGCAAAACAAAACAATGACAATTAAAGCAATACAAGACGAAATAGTAGATGAGTTTTCGATGTTTGATGACTGGATGGAACGCTATGAATACATCATCGAACTAGGAAAAAAATTACCACTGATTCACGAAGAATTCAAAACGGAAGATAATTTAATTAAAGGCTGTCAATCAAAAGTATGGTTGAAAGGAGAACAAAGTGAGGATAAAATTGTTTTTACAGCTGATAGTGATGCGATTTTAACCAAAGGGATAATAGCGATTTTAATCCGTGTATTTTCGAATCAATCCGCTTCAGATATTATCGATGCCGATATGAGTTTTATTGATGAAATTGGATTGAAAGAACATTTGTCGCCTACAAGAGCCAATGGACTGGTATCGATGATAAAAAATATTAAAATGTATGCGATAGCTTTTAATGCAAAGGCGTAGCTTTTATAGATCATATTAAAAAACTATATATAGAGGTTTAATGTTAGCATGATAACTTTAAACCTGAAACTTTAAACTAAAGAATAATGGCACAAGAAATAGACACAAACGAATTAGGGGAATCAATTGTAAAAGTTTTAAAAACGATTTACGATCCAGAGATTCCTGTAGACATATATGAGTTAGGATTAATTTATGATGTCATGGTTAGTACTGATTTTGACGTAAAAATCTTAATGACACTTACCTCTCCTAACTGTCCAGTGGCAGAGAGTTTGCCAAGGGAAGTAGAAGAAAAAGTGAAAAAAATTGAGCACATTAGAGATGCTGAGGTTGAAATCACTTTTGATCCACCTTGGAGTAAAGATTTAATGAGTGAAGAAGCTAAATTAGAATTAGGAATGCTTTAAGAATTTGTTTCAAAGTTTAAGGTTTCAAGTTCTTTCTATAGGGGAGCCTGAAACTTTAAACTTTAAACCTGAAATTTTAGTAATGGACGAAATAATAAATAAAGTAGCCGAAAGTAAATTAAAGGTATTTGATTTGGAGGATTATTATCCAAAGGGAATTCGTGCCCAAATTGATATTTCGCAATGGCTTATTGAAGGTTTTTTGTTAAAAGAAAAAGACTTTAGAGAAGCGCTTAAAAATCACGATTGGTCGCAATACCAAGACCAGCTGGTGGCCATTCATTGCAATACGGATGCAATTGTTCCTGCTTGGGCTTCTATTTTGGTTGCTATTCAATTGGCACCTTTTGCAAAAAAAATTATCAATGGTACTCTTGAAGATTTAGACGCTAGTTTGTATGAAGAATTACTTCCTAAAATTGATTACACAGCCTATCAAGGCAAAGCTGTAATTATAAAAGGATGTTCCCGTAAACCAGTTCCTATGCGAGCCTATGTGTTGGCGGCACATTATTTACAACCTTTTGCACGTAGTATTATGTATGGTGAAGCTTGTTCGGCAGTGCCTTTATACAAAGCGCCTAAAAAATAAAAGGGAAAAGTTTATAAAAAAACAAGCCTAATTATTAGGTGTATTGCTGCTTTTTAAGCAGCATTTTTTTTATATTTACGATAATCAAATACAACAAAAATGAAAAAAATCTTATTTTCTATCCCTTTGCTTTTAATGGTATTTTCTTTAAAAGCGCAGGAAACTGTAAAAGACACCGCAAAACTTTGGACAAAAAAAGGAAACATTAGCCTACTATTTAATCAATCCTCCTATAATAAAGAATGGTTGGGAGGAGGAACTTCAAACGTAGCGGGGAATTTTGGACTTAATTATGATTTTAATTATAAAAACGGAGGAGTTGTTTGGGATAACAAATTTATAATGGCCTATGGATTAAATAAAATCAAAGGCGATTCTAAAACAGCCAAGACGGATGACCGATTAGAATTGAATTCACTTTGGGGTAAAAAAGCTTCGGGTCAGTGGTATTACTCTATGTTTTTTAATTTTAAAACACAAATGGACACAGGCTATGATAAAACCAATACGACACGTCTGTCTCATTTTTTCTCTCCTGCTTATTTCCAATTTGGCCCAGGAATGCTTTGGAAGAAAAACGATAATCTAAGTATCAATATTGCCCCAGCTACTGGAAAATTAATTGTAGTTCATGATCATTTTACAGCGTTTGGCCCTTCATTTGGAGTTAAGCAAGGGGATACATCTCGATTTGAATTAGGGGCAAGTCTATCTGCTTATTATAAATTTAATTTGATGACAAATGTATCCTTTGAAAACCGTTTAAACTTATATTCTAATTATTTAGATAGCCCACAAAATGTTGATATAGATTATCAATTGAATGTGGTCATGAAAATCAATAAATACTTAACGGCAAATATAGCGGTTCAGGCGATATATGACGACAACTCGATTCGGGCTGTTCAAGTAAGAGAAGTTTTTGGATTAGGTGCTAATTATGGATTCTAAAACACTTCTTTATAAAAAGTTTAAATCCCTTTTGAATTCATTTTAAAAGGGATTTTGAGTATTAACTAAGCTTCTTTTATTAATTTAATTTTGCTAACCATAAAGGTTATG
>JAHEBK010000328.1 GCA_024642295.1 Flavobacterium sp.
AATTTTATTGAAAACGCACCTGCTGGCGTTAGTGCCAAATTAAATGGTTTTTTCTTGGGTTTAGGATATAAGTTCTAGTAAAAACGTATATTAATATAGTGAAGACTGTTCGAAAGAATGGTCTTTTTTTTATGAGATACTTCGCGTGAATTAATTGTTAATAACTATGTTAACAATCGATATTTTAACATAATAATAAGAATATGATAATTTTATATATTTGATTATACTAATTTTAAAATAAATTAACATGAAAAAAATCATTTTAACAGCAGCGGCAATATTTGCATTCGGTTTAGCAAATGCCCAAGAAGTAAAATTTGGAATAAAAGCAGGTTTGAACTTATCTAATGTTACAGGAGATGTAGATGGTGCATCAACTAAAGTTGGTTTTCAAGCTGGTGGATTAGTCGAAATTAAAGTTTCTGACAAATTTGCAGTACAACCTGAGTTATTGTATTCTTTGCAAGGTGCAAAAGTTGACGAGGAAGGAACTGAAGTAGATTTTAATTTATCGTATTTAAATATCCCCGTAATGGCTAAATATTTAGTGTCTGATAAATTTAGTTTAGAAGCAGGTCCACAAGTAGGTTTTTTAATGTCTGCTAAAGCTAAAGCTGAAGGTGCGTCAGTAGATGTGAAGGATGCTTTTGAGTCAATTGATTTTGGGTTGAATATTGGAGCAGGTTATGATGCAACTGAGAATATTAATATTGGAGTTAGATATGGTTTTGGATTATCAAATATTGCAAAAGATTCAGAAGGTGAAAAGATTAAGAATAGTAACATTGCTATAGCAGTTGCTTATAAATTCTAATTTTAAATAATTTTTTTCAAAAACCTCTCAATTCGAGAGGTTTTTTTGTTTTTGGTATAGTTGTGTATCATGGAATAAGTGTGTAAGTTTATGAAAATTTAATATTACCTTATATGAAGAAAACTACTTTAACTGTTATAGTTGTTTTAATTTCTGCTTGGGCACAAGGTCAAGGAGCTAAATTTGGAATCAAAGGAGGAGTAAACCTTTCTTTGTTTGGTAATGATATCAAATCAAAAGTAGGTTTTCAAGCGGGTATATTTAGTACAATCCAATTGGCAGATAAATGGTATGTACAACCTGAAGCTTTGTATGTAGAGCAGTCGGTGAAAAGAGAAGATTTTAGTGTAGGTCTTATTACCTTTGATGAAGCCTCGGTAAAAATAGCATCAATATATATTCCTGTAGTAGTGAAATATTATCCAGTTAAACAATTGTATATTGAATCAGGACCGCAAGTTGGTTTTGTATTGGCCTCCAAAGCAAAAGCAGATTATGAAGGTGCAAATTATGAATTTGATGCTAAAGATCAACTTAAAGAGGTAGATTTTGGTTTGAATATTGGTTCTGGCTATGATTTTAATAAGCAATTTTCGTTGGGTATTCGTTATTATGTAGGGATTACTAAAATGGCTAATTCGGATTATGTAAAAGATTTTTATAATCGAAATAGTATTTTATCATTATCAGCTGCCTATTCATTTTAATAGATATGAGTTGGACAACTTTTATAAAAAATTATCAATCCTATCTTAAAATTGAAAGAGGACTTTCTAAAAATACTGTAGCGAATTACTCTTTTGACATTGAACGTTTGTGTCATTTTTTGCAGGAAAACAATATTGATGTTTCTCCTTTAAAAATTTCCGAAGAAACGCTTCAGCAGTTTGTCTATGCTATTTCTACTCAGGTGAATGCTCGTTCGCAAGCCAGAATTATTTCAGGATTAAAGAGTTTTTTTAGTTTTCTAATATTTGAAGATTACCGTACTGATAATCCATTAGAACTAATTGAAAGTCCAAAAATTGGTCGAAAACTTCCAGATACGTTATCGCTTGAAGAAATTGATACGCTTATCAGAGCTATTGACTTGTCTTCGAATGAAGGAGAGCGCAATCGTGCAATGCTAGAAGTGATGTATGGTTGTGGTTTGCGGGTGTCTGAATTGGTTACTTTAAAAATATCCGACTTGTTTTTTGAGGAAGGATTTATAAAAATTACAGGAAAAGGGAATAAACAACGTTTTGTTCCTATTGGAGAATTAGCCCAAAAATATATTCAAATTTATAAAGATACCGTTCGATCACATCTTGTGATTAAAAAAGGGTGTGAGGATACTTTGTTTTTGAATAGAAGAGGGAATCAATTAACTCGTGCGATGATTTTTACGATTATAAAAAATCTATCTGTTGAGATTGGTCTACAAAAAAAAATTAGCCCTCATACTTTTCGCCATTCTTTTGCAACTCATTTACTAGAAAATGGTGCCGACTTACGTTCGATTCAATTAATGTTAGGGCACGAATCGATTACGACTACTGAAGTCTATTTGCATCTCGATAGAAAGTATTTAGCTGAAGTGATGAATAGTTTTCATCCGAGGAAGTAGTGTTCGGTTTACGGTTTACAGTTTGCAGTGTTTAGTCTTATTGCGGTTTAATAGGTTTAGTATTCAGTTAAAAGTGAAGTATAAAAAAGTCGCGAGGTAATTCATTTGAGTGAATCATCTCGCGACTATAAATTATAAACTGTACTTCTTACTTCGCAATATTTACTGCTCTAGTTTCTCTAATTACCGTTACTTTAACTTGACCTGGATAGGTCATTTCAGTTTGTATTTTTTGAGATATTTCAAAAGATAAAGTGGCTGCATTTTCATCAGAAACTTTTTCGCTTTCTACAATCACACGTAATTCTCTACCAGCTTGAATTGCATAGGCATTTTTTACACCGCTAAAGCCAAAAGCTACTTCTTCAAGGTCTTTCAAACGTTGAATATATGAATCTAAAACTTGT
>JAHEBK010000329.1 GCA_024642295.1 Flavobacterium sp.
ACCGCAGACTCTTTTTCAATAATTGGAGTCGATGTGTCATAGCCTATTGGTACATTAACAATTGTCGTGTTTCCAAAATAATCAGCCACTTCTATACGATATACTGAAGTTAAATTAGGCAAAACGGTAATTTGCCCAAGAGTTTCATCTTTTTTCAAAATACTCAACGGATAGGGAGTAGTCATAAATAATTTTTGAACCCTTTGCCCTGTTTTTCTATATCGCGAATAATCAATCAAAGCATTAATATAACGCATTTCGTCAAATGAATAGGTATCCATTTGATAACCGAAACTTGGCTTTCCATTTACATAAGATTGCAGTTTATAAACCCCATTTTTACTGTAAGAACTAGCATCATAATCATCAGTAGTGATTCCAAAACCAATTTTACCATTAGCTGAAACCTTATTAGCCAAATAAGAACCATCTTTTTGTAAGGATAAATTAAGTAATAGCGGACGTTTGGATTGGTTCACTGATGTTTTATCATCCAACGGATAAACATATAAAGCGGTAACAGATGGTTTTCTGGTATCTTTCAAATATTTATCGTATCCAAAAAGCAATGGATTAATGATTTTTTCCGACTTAGTATCACGAAATTCAAAATGCAAATGTGGTCCCTCTGACGAACCTGTATTACCTGTTAAAGCAATCAAATCCCCTTTTTTGACAATCAATTCGCCTGGCTTTAAAAACACCTCAATTTCAAAAGATTTTTCTTTGTATTGCGTTTTTTTAATAAAATCACCTATTGTTCCAACGGCTTTTTGCAAATGACAATAAACTGAAGTAAAACCATTAGGATGATCAATATACAGAGCATTTCCATTTCCAAAAGGAGAAATTTTGATTCTAGAAACATAACCATCAGCAACTGAATGTACATCTACACCTTCTCTTCCTAAAGTTTTAAGATCAAAACCTGCGTGAAAATGATTAGGTCTTAATTCGGCAAAATTTCCAGATACTAACATTGGAATATCCAAAGGAACTCCAAAATAGTCTTTTGGATAATTCGTTTGAGAAAAAACAACCGATGAAAACAACAATAACCAACAATAAAATCTCATACTTTACATTTTTGCTAAGATAAAAAAGTAATTCATATTGTATTATAAAAAAAAACCAAAAGTCAATTTCAAAAATGCAATATACTATATCTTTCTTATTTTGAATTTAGAAATTAATATTTGGAATATCACATTAGAATCATAATCAACCACATAACGACAATTTGTTGTTTTTATAATAAAAAAACCAATAAAATATTGTAATAATAAAAAGTAATACTAAATTTGTAATATTAAGTAATGAATTAGGAAATAGAATGAGTGTAATTGCAGAAATAATTGATACTCTTGAAAATAAAGTTGGAAAACTGATTCTAAAAATACAAAATTTAGAGAAAAATTCTCAAGAATTAAAGGTCGAATTAACAAAATCTGCACAAATCATAGAACGTCAATCTACTGAGATTGAAGCTTTAAAAGCGCAATATGAAACACTTAAACTAGCCAACTCATTACTTGGCAGTGACGAAAATAAAAGAGATACAAAGCTTAAAATAAATTCATTGATTCGTGAAATTGATTATTGCATAGCACAGCTATCAGATTAATAATAAATATGGACGAAAAGCTTAAAATAAAAATATCAATTGCCGACAGAGTGTACCCGCTTACAGTGGAATTAACTCAAGAAGAAGGACTTAGAAGTGCTTCTAAAAAAATTGATGTAATGATTAAGCAATTTGAAGAAAATTATGCTGTTCGTGACAAGCAAGATGTATTAGCCATGTGTGCTTTGCAATTTGCCTCACAAGCGGAACAAAAACAAATTGACAACGCTATCAATGGTGAAGAAACTATTGAAAGAATTAAAAAAATCAATGCGTTACTAGATCAATATCTCGACAATTAACGTTCTTTACATAGACTAAGATACTGCCTACATTAGTTCATATTTGGTAAACTCAACACTAACAATTTAGAATGAGCAAATCATCACTACTAAAGCATGCCACGCTTCGGCGAGGAAACTTGAACAGTGAGTTAGCTCAAAACTTGTCTTTTCGAGTTTATTCAAGCAATCTAATGTAGGCTTTTTTTATATATAAATTTTAAACAAACATGGACATAGTAACAATCGTCATTTCAGGGATTATAGGGATTGCAGGAGGCTTCAGCATTGCCAAAATCATAGAAAAAAGCAATATTTCTAATTTAATCAAAAACGCAAAAAAAGAAGCTGCTTCTATTTTAAAAGATGCCAATTTTGAAGCTGAAAACATAAAAAAAGATAAAATTCTTCAAGCAAAAGAAAAGTTTATCGAACTAAAATCAGAGCACGAACAAGTAATTCTTGCTAGAGATAAAAAGGTTGCCGAAGTTGAAAAAAGAACAAGAGACAAAGAATCTCAAATTTCTAACGAACTTTCAAAAGCCAAAAAAATAAATGATGATTTTGAAGCCAAAACAGCTGAATTAAATTCTAAAATTGAAATTTTAGAAAAAAAACAAACTGAAGTTGACAAACTTCACAAAAGTCAATTACAACAATTAGAAGTTATCTCAGGACTATCCACTGAAGATGCTAAAAATCAATTGATTGAAGGATTAAAAGCTGAAGCCAAAACTTCGGCAATGTCACATATCCAAGATACCATTGAAGAAGCGAAACTTACAGCACAACAAGAAGCTAAGAAAATCATCATCAACACAATTCAAAGAGTTGGTACTGAAGAAGCGGTTGAAAACTGTGTATCAGTATTTAACATTGAATCTGACGATGTAAAAGGAAGAATTATTGGTCGTGAAGGACGTAACAT
>JAHEBK010000330.1 GCA_024642295.1 Flavobacterium sp.
CGTAAAAGGCACATTTAAATGTTCATTACAAAGACAAATAACTCAAAATTATATTTCAAAAAGATGAAACAAATAGTAATCATAGGAGGAAGTAAGGGAATAGGAAGTGCAATCTTAATGAAACAGCTAGAAAACAACAAAGTCTACAACATTAGTCGCACAGCACCTAACATCACACATCCTAATTTAATACATTATTCAATAGATATTACTAAAGATATGTTGCCTAAAATTGAGTCAATAGATCAACTGGTATATTGTCCAGGTTCTATTAATCTAAAACCAATTGGGAGTTTAAGTATTGATGATTTTAGGAATGATTTTGAACTTAATGTCATTGGAGCTGTAAAAGCAATACAGACATATTTACCAGCATTAAAAAAAGGGGATGAACCATCAATTCTACTCTTTAGTACCGTTGCTGCCAAGTTAGGAATGCCTTTTCATGCCAGCGTTGCTACTGCAAAATCTGCAGTTGAAGGATTGATAAAATCACTTGGGGCAGAATTAGCAGGAAGCATCCGCATCAATGGAATTGCACCTACTATTACCAATACCACTTTAGCAGCATCAATATTACGTAATGACAGAATGAAAGAAAACATGATAAATAGACATCCTATGAAAGGCTATTTAGCCCCTACAGAAGTGGCTGAAATGGCCTGTTTTTTACTTTCTGAAAAAGCAAATTCTATTTCAGGGCAAATCATTCCTATGGATTATGGTATTGTTTCCTTTAAAATTTAACTATATTTATTCAAAGACACCTCATGTATACAAAAACTAAAAATTACGAAAAAACAGAATTTTACGATACTGAAAAGACAAACGAGATAGCGTCAAATTACAAATCAATGATTGATAATTTGGGAGAAGACAGCTCAAGAGAAGGTCTAGAAAAGACACCTGAACGCGCTGCCAAAGCCATGCAATTTTTAACACATGGATATGACTTAGATCCTCTAGAAATATTAAAATCAGCATTATTTACTGAAGACCATAAACAAATGATTATAGTCAAAGACATTGAAGTCTATTCCATGTGTGAACATCATTTATTGCCATTTTTTGGAAAAGCACATATAGCCTACATCCCTAATGGTAAAATTGTAGGTTTGAGTAAGATTCCTCGCATTGTAGATGCTTACTCACGTAGAATGCAAGTTCAAGAACGATTGACAGATCAAATTAAAAATTGTATTCAAGAAGCACTAGAGCCCTTGGGGGTTGCCGTAGTCATTGAAGCACAACACATGTGCATGCAAATGCGTGGTATCGAAAAACAAAATTCATTCACAACCACTTCATCGTTTACAGGTGCGTTTGAAAAAAACAAAACTAGAAAAGAATTCATCAGCTTAATTTCTAATAAACTGAGCTAAATAACAAAACTATGAAAATTCTCTTAACAGGAGCAACAGGTTATATCGGAAAGCGATTATTACCACTATTGGCTTCCCAAGGTCATGATATAATCTGTTGCGTAAGAGATAAAAATAGGTTCTTCATCCCTGTTGAATTCAAAGAAAAAATTGAAGTTGTTGAAGTTGATTTTTTAAAAAAAGAAACACTAAATGCCATTCCTAATGACATTGATGCGGCTTATTATCTTATTCATTCTATGTCTAGTTCGAGTAATAATTATGACGAATTAGAACAAATATCGGCTGATAATTTTGTAACCAAAATCAATACCACTAATGCAAAACAAGTTATTTACCTGAGCGGCATTGTGAATGATAAATCATTGTCCAAACATTTGTCTTCCCGAAAAAATGTAGAAGACATTCTCAACTCAGGAACATTTGCTTTAACAACCTTACGCGCTGGAATCATAGTGGGTTCAGGAAGTGCTTCTTTCGAAATTATTCGGGACTTAGTCAATAAGCTTCCTATAATGATTACCCCAAAATGGCTTAATACTAAATGCCAACCAATCGCCATTAATGATGTCCTTGATTTTTTATTTAAATCCCTTTTAAACCCCATAACATATCACCAAAGCTTTGATATTGGCGGCCCTGATATTTTGACTTATAAAGAGATGTTATTGGCTTTCGCCAAAGCTAAAAACCTAAAACGTTGGATATTTACTGTTCCTGTAATGACCCCAAAACTTTCCTCCTATTGGCTGTATTTTGTTACTTCAACCTCCTATAAACTAGCTGCAGCTTTAGTGAGTAGCATGAAAGTAGAAGTCATTTGTCGAGATACCAAAATTAACGAGCTACTAAACGTAAAACCCATGTCCTACGAAAAAGCACTTTCGAAAGCCTTACTAAAAGTAGACGAAGACAAAGTGGCTTCTAGCTGGAAGGATTCCTTAGTGAGTGGGCGCTTTAAAAGTAATATTTCCGAATATTTACAAGTCCCAAAAAAAGACTGCTTCATAGACCGTCGTAAAATGGAAATTATAAACCGTGACTATACGATTCACCAAATTTGGTCTATTGGTGGAGAAACAGGTTGGTATTACGGCGATTGGTTGTGGGGACTGCGTGGTTTTATTGATCAATTATTTGGCGGTGTAGGCTCCAGAAGAGGACGCACTAACAAACATCATATTAATGCTGGCGATGCACTTGATTTCTGGAGGGTTTTATATGCCAATAAAGAGGAAGGTAAACTCATCCTTTTTGCCGAAATGAAACTCCCAGGCGAAGCTTGGTTAGAATTCAAAATCATCGGAAATACTTTGTACCAATCGGCTACGTTTAAGCCAAGAGGTTTTTGGGGTAAACTATACTGGTATGCTGTTTTACCCTTTCACGGATTTATTTTTAAGGGAATGTTGAAAAAATTGATTCAATAGATTTTTAAAACATATCGTTT
>JAHEBK010000032.1 GCA_024642295.1 Flavobacterium sp.
AGACGAAGCTACAGATAATACTTTATACAAAAAGAATTTTAAAATGTCTGCTGGATTTTTAGTATTCTTTATTGTTTCAGAATCTATTATGTCTTGGGACTGGATTATGTCAGTAGATCCACATTGGTTCTCTACATTATTTGGATGGTATGTATTTGCTAGTTTTTTCGTTAGTGGAATTACAATGATTGCTTTAGTTTCAGTATACTTAAAATCTAGAGGTTTCTTAGAGCATGTAAATACAAGTCATATTCATGATTTAGCTAAATTCATGTTTGGTATCAGTATCTTTTGGACATATTTATGGTTTTCTCAATTTATGTTGATTTGGTATGCTGACATTCCAGAAGAGATAACTTATTTTATTACAAGAATTCAATTGTACAACTTACCTTTCTTTGGAGCTGTTGTTATGAACTTTGTGTTTCCATTGTTAATTTTATTAAATACTGATTTCAAAAGAATTACATGGGTTATTGTAATGGCAGGAATTGTGATTTTAACTGGACATTATATTGATTTCTTTAATATGATTATGCCTGGTACTGTTGGTGATCGTTGGTTTATCGGAATACCTGAAATTTCATCCGTTCTATTCTTCCTTGGATTGTTTATATTTACGGTCTTTACAGCATTGACTAAAGTTCCTTTGTTGCCAAAAAGAAATCCATTTATAGAAGAAAGTAAACATTTTCATTATTAATATTTAAAGAGATAAACAGATGACAAGTTTGTTGGTAATTATAGTTTTAGTTTTATTAGCTGTTGCTTTATGGCAATTGACGAAGATTTTTGATCTTACTCAAGTGGGGTCTAAGTCTGACAATTCAGGAGTAGCAACTGATAAAGATAATAATGTTCAGGGTTATTTAATGTTCGGATTTTTGGCATTCATTTATATTTTTACAATATATGGTTTGTTAAAATGGGGAGGTTTAGCACTTCATACTCCAGCCTCTGCTCATGGTGGTCAAGTTGATAATTTAATGAATATTTCATGGGTGTTATTGTTTTTAGTTCAAGCAATTACTCAAGCTTTATTGTATTATTTTTCTTTTAAATACAAAGGGAAAGAAGGTCAAAAAGCATTGTTTTTTGCGGATAACAATAAATTAGAAGCGCTTTGGAGTATTATACCAGCTGTTGTTTTAGCAGGTTTGATTCTTTATGGTTTGTATGCCTGGACAAACATCATGTTTGTTGATGAAGATGAAGATACCATTGTAATTGAATTATATGCTCAACAGTTTAAATGGTCTGCAAGATATGCAGGTGAGGGAAATGTTTTAGGTAAAGCTAATGTTAGATATATTGAAGGGATCAATACTTTAGGTGTTGATTTATCAGATCCTAATGCAGCTGATGATTTTGTTACCTCTGAATTACATATCCCTAAAGGAAAGAAAATTCTTTTCAAAATGAGATCTCAAGATGTATTACACTCTGCTTATATGCCTCATTTTAGAGCGCAAATGAACTGTGTTCCTGGAATGGTTACTGAATTTGCTTTTGAGCCAATTTATACTACCGCTGAATACAGAGAATTGCCATATATGATTGAGAAAGTTTCTCATATAAATGAATTAAGAGCTAAAAAGTCGGTTGAGTTAATTGCAAAAGGTGGAACTGGTTTAGACCCTTATACGTTTGATTATTTGCTTTTATGTAATAAAATTTGTGGTGCTTCTCATTACAATATGCAAATGAAAATTGTTGTAGATACACCCGAAGATTATAAAAAGTGGGTTAAAGAACAGGTTCTTTTATTAGATCAAGTTAAAGAAGCATCTGCTGCACCTGTTGAAGCTGCTGGAGTTGAAGCATCTGAGCCAAAAGATACCGTTGTGGTTGCTAATGTAGTGGCAGCTAAATAAATATTATTAAGAAATTTAAAGTAAACATATATGTCAGCAGTAGGTCACGATCACGGACACGATCAAGAACACGAACATCATCATAAAGACACGTTCATTACTAAATATATTTTTAGTATTGATCATAAAATGATTGCAAAACAATACCTTATTACAGGTATTATTATGGGAGTGATAGGTATAGCTATGTCTATGCTTTTCAGAATGCAATTAGCTTGGCCAGAAGAATCTTTTAAAATATTCAATGTTTTATTAGGTGATAAATTTGCTCCTGATGGAGTAATGGCTAATGATGTATATCTTGCTCTTGTAACGATTCACGGTACTATCATGGTATTCTTTGTTTTGACAGCAGGTTTGAGTGGTACATTTAGTAACCTTCTTATTCCGCTTCAAATTGGTGCAAGAGATATGGCATCTGGATTTATGAACATGATATCTTATTGGTTATTCTTCCTTTCAGCTGTAATCATGATATCATCATTATTTGTTGAAGCTGGACCAGCATCAGCAGGTTGGACAATTTACCCTCCTTTAAGTGCTTTGCCACAAGCAATTCCAGGTTCTGGAACTGGTATGACATTATGGTTGGTTTCGATGGCTATCTTTATTGCATCTTCATTGATGGGGTCATTAAACTATATTGTTACCGTAATCAATTTAAGAACAAAAGGAATGTCTATGACTAGACTTCCATTGACAATTTGGACATTTTTCGTAACAGCTATCATTGGTGTTGTTTCGTTTCCAGTATTGTTGTCAGCCGCTTTATTGTTGATTTTTGATAGAAGTTTTGGTACTTCTTTCTTCTTGTCTGATATTTATATCGCTGGAGAAGTTTTACATTATCAAGGAGGTTCACCTGTATTGTTTGAACACTTATTCTGGTTCTTAGGACACCCTGAAGTATATATTGTAATCTTACCTGCAATGGGACTTGTTTCTGAAATTATGGCAACAAACTCTCGTAAACCAATCTTTGGTTACAGAGCGATGATTATGTCAGTTTTAGCAATTGCATTCCTTTCTACAATTGTTTGGGGACACCATATGTTTATCTCAGGAATGAATCCATTCTTAGGTTCTGTATTTACCTTTACTACTTTATTGATTGCAATTCCATCTGCTGTAAAAGCTTTTAACTGGATTACAACTTTATGGAAGGGGAATTTGCAAATGAATCCTGCAATGTTGTTTTCTATCGGAATGGTTTCTACCTTCATCACTGGAGGTTTAACTGGAATCATCTTAGGAGATAGTACATTAGATATTAACGTTCACGATACTTATTTTGTAATTGCTCACTTCCACTTAGTAATGGGTATTTCTGCTCTTTACGGAATGTTTGCTGGAATCTATCATTGGTTCCCTAAGATGTTCGGACGTATGTTAAACAAAAACTTAGGATATATTCACTTTTGGATTACTGCAGTTTGTGCTTACGGTGTGTTTTTTCCAATGCACTTTATAGGATTAGCTGGTTTACCTAGACGTTATTATACAAATACAAACTTCCCATTATTTGATGATTTGCAAAACGTAAACGTTTTAATCACAACATTTGCGTTAGTTGGAGGTGTATTCCAATTGGTATTCTTGTACAATTTCTTTGCTAGTATTTTCTACGGTAAGAAAGCGGTTCAAAATCCATGGAAATCGAATACTTTAGAATGGACTACTCCAGTAGAGCACATGCACGGGAACTGGCCAGGTGAAATTCCTGAAGTTCACAGATGGCCTTACGATTATAGTAACCCAAATCATGAAGAAGATTTTGTACCTCAAACGGTACCTATGAAACCTGGTGAAGAAGTATTACATCACTAGAATTAAAATATATTTTTTAAATGCCTTTCTATTTAGAGAGGCATTTTTATTTACTAATAACTTTGTTATATCTTTGTTAGATGAATGAGAATTTAGACCCTACAACCAATCATTTCGGTTCTGAAGAATTTGATCTTGAGAAAAGACTAAGACCACTGTCATTTGATGATTTTGCTGGTCAAGATCAGGTGTTAGAAAACTTGAAAGTTTTTGTGGCTGCTGCTAATCAACGTAATGAAGCTTTGGATCATACGTTGTTTCACGGGCCTCCAGGATTGGGTAAAACAACTTTGGCTAATATATTGGCCAATGAATTAGAAGTTGGTATTAAAATTACATCAGGTCCAGTTTTAGATAAACCAGGTGATTTAGCCGGCTTGCTAACTAACCTAGAAGAGCGAGACGTTTTGTTTATTGATGAAATTCATCGTTTAAGTCCTATTGTTGAAGAATATCTTTATTCCGCAATGGAAGACTTTAAAATAGATATTATGATTGAGTCGGGACCTAATGCTCGGACTGTGCAAATCAATCTTAATCCATTTACCCTAATTGGTGCTACAACTCGTTCGGGATTATTAACTGCTCCTATGAGAGCTCGTTTTGGTATTTCTTCTCGTTTACAATATTATACTACGGAACTTTTAACCTCTATTGTAGAACGTTCCGCTTCTATATTAAAAATGCCTATTTCTTATGATGCTGCTATTGAAATTGCAGGTCGCAGTCGTGGTACACCTCGTATTGCTAATGCTTTATTACGTCGCGTACGTGATTTTGCTCAAATAAAAGGAAATGGTACCATTGATTTAGAAATCGCTCGTTACAGTCTTAAAGCATTAAATGTTGATGCGCATGGATTGGATGAAATGGATAATAAGATTTTAAATACCATTATCGATAAATTCAAAGGTGGGCCAGTTGGTTTGTCGACTTTGGCCACAGCAGTGTCTGAAAGTAGTGAAACTATCGAGGAAGTATACGAGCCATTCTTAATTCAAGAAGGATTTATTATGCGTACACCACGTGGTCGTGAAGTAACTGATAAAGCCTATACACATCTAGGTAAAATAAAAACGAATATACAAGGAGGTCTTTTTTAATTTATGGAGCTTTATCCTGCTGTCCGCTATATCTTTTTATGGCAGAAAAAGCCATAAAAAGGATGCCGCTTCCATCAGGGCTATAGTAAAACTTATAATTTTTACGTCATTTCTAAAACAAAAAATACTCAATTTATAAAATCCGAAGCAAAACGCCTCGGCTTCTTGTCATGTGGTATTTCTAAAGCTGGTTTTCTTGAGCAAGAAGCACCGCGTTTAGAATCTTGGTTAAATAAAAACCATCACGGGCAAATGTCATATATGGAAAATCATTTCGACAAACGTCTAGACCCAACTAAATTAGTCGAGGACAGTAAAAGTGTTGTTTCACTTTTACTGAATTATTATCCTGAAAACACGCAAATTTCAGATACTTATAAAATTTCCAAGTATTCTTATGGAACAGATTATCATTTTGTAATCAAAGACAAACTCAAAGAATTGTTGTTTTCAATTCAATCTGTCATAGGTGATGTTAATGGTAGAGCTTTTGTAGATTCCGCACCAGTTTTAGATAAAGCATGGGCGGCTAAATCAGGATTAGGTTGGATTGGAAAAAACAGTAATTTAATTACTCAAAAGGTTGGTTCTTTTTATTTTATAGCCGAATTAATCATCGATTTGGAATTAGATACTGACAACCCTGCGACTGACCATTGTGGTTCTTGTACTGCCTGTTTGGATGCTTGTCCGACTCAAGCCATAGTTGCTCCTTATGTTGTGGATGGGAGTAAGTGTATTTCGTATTTCACAATTGAGCTTAAGGATAAAATCCCGATGGAAATGAAAGGTCAGTTTGACGATTGGGCTTTTGGTTGTGATGTTTGTCAAGATGTATGTCCATGGAACCGTTTTTCTAAACCACATAATGAACCGCTTTTTAATCCCAACCCAGAAATTCTTTCGATGTCCAAAAAAGACTGGGAAGAAATTACAGAAGAAACCTTTAGAGCTGTTTTTAAAAATTCACCATTAAAGAGAGCTAAGTTTGATGGTTTAAAAAGAAATATTGATTTTTTGAAATGATAATGAATGTAAAGGTTGGTTTATTTTGAAGATGAATTTTCAGGTTAAATTAAGGTTTGTGTGTGGTTTTAAGTTTTTACAGCATTATTGAGAGTGTTTTTGGAAAATAGTTGAAAATAATTCAATGTTTTCTAATTTATTTTTTTTAAATTTATCATTCTCAAAATTTATTAGATATGACTGTAAATCAAATATTAAGCGTAAAAGGTGGAGGAGTTTTTTCGATAGTTTCAACAATATCAGTTTATGATGCTTTGAAAGTAATGGGTGAAAAAAATGTAGGTGCACTATTAGTGATGGATAATAATGAAATAGTGGGTATTTTATCTGAAAGGGATTATGCTAGGAAAATTGTTCTTAAAGATAAAACTTCAAAAGGAACTTTGGTAAAAGATATTATGGGTACAGGGATAATTACTGTAAAACCTACAGATGATATTGATTTCTGTATGGGATTGATGAGCGGTAGGCGTATCCGACATTTACCAGTAGTCGAAGATAATGTAGTTTTAGGTGTAATTTCAATAGGAGATGTCGTAAAGGCAGTCATCGAAATGCAAAAAGAGACTATTCATCATTTAGATGCTTATATCAATGGAACACAATTATAAAATTTTTGAATATAGTTAAAAATAGCTGCAAATTTATGTAGCTATTTTTTTTTGGGTATCTATATAAATTTCGGTTTTTAACAAAAGAATATGATAAAAGCTTCTATTTTAAATCAAGACTTATATCTTTGTAAACTAGATAAAATTGAACAATGAATAAAGAGAGTAAAAGAAGAGAAGCATTATTATATCATGCAAAACCTACACCCGGAAAAATCCAAGTAGTTCCTACAAAAAAATATGCCACCCAAAGAGACTTGTCTCTAGCTTATTCTCCTGGTGTTGCTGAGCCATGTTTAGAGATTGCCAAAGACGTAGATAATGTATATAAGTATACTGCCAAAGGAAATTTGGTTGCTGTAATTACTAATGGAACTGCGGTTTTAGGTCTTGGTGATATTGGTCCTGAAGCATCAAAGCCAGTAATGGAAGGAAAAGGATTGTTGTTTAAAATCTTTGCTGACATTGATGTGTTTGATATCGAAATTGACACTAAAAATGTTGAAGAGTTTATCCAAACTGTTAAAAATATAGCTCCTACTTTTGGAGGAATTAATTTAGAAGATATCAAAGCACCTGAATCCTTCGAGATTGAACGCAGGTTAGTTGAGGAGTTAAATATTCCAGTAATGCATGATGACCAGCATGGTACTGCAATTATATCTGCAGCAGCTTTGATTAATGCATTAGAATTAGCCAATAAAAAGGCCGAAGATGTTAAGGTAGTGGTTTCTGGTGCTGGTTCAGCTGCTATTGCATGTGCTGACTTGTACAGGCTTTTAGGGGTTAAAATGGAAAACATTTTTATGTATAACAGCAAAGGACTTTTAACTAAAAATAATCCATCATTATCTGAATTACAACAAAAATATGCCAAAGACATAGCGCCTATCAGTCTTGAGCAAGTGCTAGTTGGAGCAGATGTTTTTATTGGATTGTCTATGGGAGATATTATGTCGGCTCAAATGTTACTAGGAATGGCGCCAAATCCCATTGTTTTTGCCATGGCTAATCCTACACCTGAGATTGATTATAATTTAGCGATACAAACAAGGAAAGACATTATCATGGCAACAGGACGATCTGATCATCCTAACCAAGTGAATAATGTTCTTGGTTTTCCATATATTTTTAGAGGAGCATTAGATGTTCGTGCAACAAAAATTAATGAAGCTATGAAAATGGCAGCAGTAAAAGCATTAGCATCTCTAGCGAAAGAATCTGTTCCAGAACAAGTGAACGTAGCTTATGGTGCGACAAAATTAGTTTTCGGAAAAGAATATATTATTCCTAAACCATTTGACCCAAGATTAATTTCTATTGTTGCGCCAGCAGTAGCAAGGGCGGCAATGGATTCAGGTGTAGCTCAAAATCCTATCACGGATTGGAATAAATATGAAGAGGAATTAATGGAACGTTTGGGTAATGACAATAAAATGCTCCGAATGATTACCAATAAAGCGAAAATGGATCCAAAGCGAATCGTTTTTGCTGAAGCAGAACATTTAGACGTTTTAAAAGCAGCTCAAATAGTTCATGAGGAGGCAATTGCAATACCTATTTTACTTGGAAATAAAGAGATAATAGTTGAATTAATGCAAGAATTAGGTTTTGATGCTGACGTCGAAATTATAGATCCAAAAGAAAAAGGAGAAGATTCAAGAAGAAAGCGTTTTGCCGAAGCACATTGGGGATCTAGAAAAAGAAGAGGTATTTCTCTATATGATTCTGAAAGATTAATGCGTGAAAGAAATTATTTTGCCGCTATGATGGTCAACGTAGGTGAAGCTGATGGTCTTGTTGCAGGACATACAAGAAGTTATCCAACAGTTGTTAAGCCTATGTTGCAATTAATTGGTAAAGCGCACAGAGCATCAATTGTTGCTACAACAAATTTGATGATGACCGCGAGAGGACCAATGTTTTTGTCAGATACTGCTATTAATATTGATCCAACTGCTGAAGAATTAGCTAAAATTGCTGTAATGACTGCCAAAACAGCTAGAATGTTTGGTGTAGAGCCAGTAATTGCAATGGTTTCCTATTCTAATTTTGGTTCTTCAGTGGATCCAAGAGCTGCCAAAATAAGAGACGCAGTGGCTTATTTGCATGAACATCACCCTGATTTAATAGTTGATGGTGAAATTCAATCAGATTTTGCTTTGAATCCTGAAATGCTCAAAGAGAAATTTCCTTTTTCAAAATTAGCAGGAAAGAAAGTTAATACGTTGATTTTTCCTAATTTAGATTCGGCAAATATTACCTATAAACTTTTAAAGGAATTAAATAAAGTGGAATCAATAGGTCCAATAATGATGGGAATGGATAAACCTGTTCATATTTTTCAATTAGGAGCAAGTGTAGAAGAAATGGTAAATATGGCAACTATTGCTGTATTAGACGCTCAAGAAAAAGGGAAAAAGAAAAATTCTAATTAATAACTTGACCAAATAAATAGTCAAGGGTTTTTTATTTGATACTAAATGATAGCACATTTACAAGGGAAATTAGTGGAAAAAACACCAACAGATGTTGTGATTGACTGCGGTGGTGTTGGATATCATGTTAATATTTCGCTACATACTTATTCCTTATTGCCTAATGCCGATTTTATAAAGTTATTTACGCATCTTCTAATAAAAGAAGATGCACATACTTTATTTGGATTTGTAGAGAAATCAGAAAGAGAAATTTTCAAATTGTTGCTTTCGGTGTCTGGAATTGGAGCAAGTATTGCTAGAACCATGTTGTCATCATTGGATCCTAAACAAATTATAAATGCTATAGCTTCTGGTGATGTAGTAACGATTCAATCAATTAAAGGAATTGGAACAAAAACAGCACAAAGAGTAATTTTAGATTTAAAAGATAAGGTTGTTAAATTGTATGATATAGATGAAGTTTCAATGTCACAAAGCAATACAAATCGTGATGAAGCGTTATCAGCCTTAGAAGTTTTAGGTTTTGTTCGTAAAACATCTGAAAAAATTATTGAAAAAATTGTAAAAGAAGATCCAAGTGCCTCTGTAGAATCGATTATCAAAAAAGCTTTAAAAAACTTATAGAAAATTAAAAACACGAATTTTATGTGTAGAATTTATACTTTTTTACTGGTTTTGTTTTGTGGTTTTGTATCGCTAGCTCAAGTGAATACAGTTGCCCAAGATACCGTAAAAAATGGAGTTTCTTTAGGGAAAGTCCAATTGAAAAATCCTCAAAGTATTCTCTCAGCGTATACTTATGATCCTATTTCGAATAGGTACCTATATAATAATACAGTTGATGGGTTTTCTATTAATTACCCTATAATTTTAACCCCACAAGAGTATGAAAATCTTGTAATGAAAGAGTCCATGCGGGATTACTTCAAGAAAAAATCGGATGCTATTGATGGTAAAAAAGCAGGTAGCGAAGAAGCTAAAAAAGATTTGTTGCCTAAATATTATGTGAATTCAGGTTTTTTTGAAACTATATTTGGAGGGAATACAATTGATGTAAAACCTACTGGATCAGTCGAAATGGATTTGGGAGCACGTTATACCAAACAAGATAACCCTTCTTTTTCTCCAAGAAACCGGTCCAACTTAGCCTTTGATTTTAATCAAAGAATAAGCATGAGTTTGATGGGGAAAGTAGGAACAAGAGTTAATGTAAATGCTAATTATGATACACAGTCCACTTTTGCTTTTCAAAACTTATTAAAATTAGATTACTCACCCACCGAAGATGATATTATTCAAAAAATTGAAATTGGAAATGTAAGTATGCCTTTGAATAGCTCTTTGATTCGAGGTGCTCAAAGTTTATTTGGTGTCAAAGCACAATTGCAGTTTGGAAAAACCACTGTTACAGGTGTTTTTTCTGAGCAAAAGTCACAAACGAAAAGCGTAGTTGTTCAAGGAGGGGGTACTATTCAGGATTTTGATGTGTTGCTTTGGATTATGATAATGATAGGCATTTTTTCTTATCACAATATTTTAGAAATAAGTATGATTCTTCTCTTAAAAATT
>JAHEBK010000033.1 GCA_024642295.1 Flavobacterium sp.
GTCGTTCTCAATCAATTTACATTAGACTCTTATATTGGACTAGTAAAAACCTCAATAGTAGCCGGTGGTTTATTTTTCGAATTACCAATCATCATCTATTTTTTGACTAAACTAGGATTAGTAACACCCGATTTTTTAAGAAACTATAGAAAATACGCTATCGTATTAGTACTTATCATTGCTGCGATTGTTACGCCACCCGATGTCGTTAGTCAAACTATCGTGGCTATACCGATGTTATTGATTTATGAAGCAAGTATCTTCTTATCAGTATTGGTGTCCAAAAAAGAAAAGGAATCGTAACAAATAATTATGATTAAAATCTGTAGTTTATTCGTTAATTTGTAGCATCTAAACACGGCATTGAATAAAACCAACAAGAGAAAATGATTTTAAGAGCGGACAATTTAGTTAAAACATACAAAGGACGAAGTGTTGTAAAAGGCATCTCGGTAGAAGTAAATCAAGGAGAAATCGTGGGGCTTTTAGGCCCAAACGGTGCTGGAAAAACGACTTCTTTTTACATGATTGTAGGATTAGTAAAACCCAATGCTGGCAACATTTATCTTGATGATTTAAATATTACTGATTTCCCAATGTACAAACGAGCGCAGCAAGGAATTGGGTACCTAGCTCAAGAAGCATCTGTTTTTAGAAAATTGAGCATTGAAGACAACATACTAAGTGTTTTGCAACTAACCCAACTTTCTAAAGAGGCTCAAATTGCCAAAATGGAAAGTCTGATTGCCGAATTTAGCTTAGAGCACATTCGTACCAATAGAGGTGATTTACTCTCAGGTGGAGAACGACGCCGTACTGAAATTGCTCGCTGTCTAGCTACCGACCCTAAATTTATTCTTCTTGATGAACCTTTTGCAGGTGTCGACCCAGTAGCTGTTGAAGACATTCAACGAATTGTAGCCCAATTAAAAAATAAAAATATTGGAATCTTAATTACAGACCACAATGTTCAAGAAACACTTGCTATTACTGATAAAACGTATTTAATGTTTGAAGGTGGCATTCTGAAAGCAGGTGTACCTGAAGAATTAGTAGAAGACGAAATGGTACGAAGAGTGTACTTAGGTCAAAATTTCGAATTAAGAAAAAAGAAAATCGAGTTTTAAAAAAACATGAAATAACGTTTATTTTAAACACAAATTTCACAGATTTACACGAATTAAAACCTTTAATATTTCACGAATCTGCCACTAGCAGATATATTGGTGCAATTTAATATAAGACATTACATTTTGTGCAAATTTGTGCAATTCGTGTCTAGCTTTTAGATTATTCAACCGTAATAAATTGCAATTGTTGTAAATCTCCATTATAGATATTTACATCAACATTTCCTTTGATTCCAGATACGGAACCTTTCTCAGTAAATTGCCAAAACAACCAATCTTCTTCCATTTTCTCACGATAGAAATTGTAATTCGCAATCCAAAAAAGATAATCCTTAAATTCTTCTTTTAGAAAATCATCATAATATTTTTCCCCTGTATAAATAATAGGCCGTACTTTATAATGCGCTTCTACTTTTTCTAACCAACGTTTTAACCCTATTTTCAAACGTTCTATCGATTGATTTTCAGGCAGCTTTTCGATATCCAAAACAGGTGGCAAATCTCCTTTATTTAAACGAACGGTTTTAATAAATAGATCTGCTTGTTCCAATGAGTTTTCATTAGGCCGATAGTAATGGTAAGCACCTCGAATCATTTTGTTTTTTTTGGCGCCAAGCCAATTTTTCTCAAACTTACGATCCAATCGGTCATTCCCAACTGTTGCTCTAATAACCACAAAATCAATTGGAAATTGTTGCTCTAGTGTATCGACATACGACCATTTGATTTCCCCTTGATATTCAGAAACATCAATCCCAACCGATTTCCCATCAATATTTCCTAAAACTTGATGATTTCGAATATCTGATAGTCTTTTAGACTCGGCTTTTTCTTTTAAAACTTTGTCTGTTTTAAAAGAAAAATAATAAGCTAATCCATTGCGATAATGATACAGAATTAAACAAACGAAAGCAGCACAAAATAATACTATTGAAAAACGCAAAAACAAATTATAAAACAAAGTCTTTTTTTTGCTTTTTCTAACAACTATCGTTTTTCTGCGAACAGTTTTCTTTCTCATCAACCAATTACTTCTTTAGCAATGCATTATTCACAATAGAAAGTAATACATAAAAAAGGATTACTAATGAAATTCCCAAGAAGTGAAAAAAGAAAACCAACAAAAAGGAAACCATTAAAAACACAATTTGAAGAAGATTGTCTTTAAAAGTAAACTTTTTAAATTTTAAAGAAAACAAAGGAATTTCAGCATTAAGGATATAAGCACTCCCTAAAATGACAGCCAACAAAATCCATTGATTCGTCAATATTTCCAAAATGAATAATGAATCTGAATATTCTAAAACCAATGGCAAACTCAAAATAAACAATGCATTTGCAGGTGTAGGTAATCCAATAAAAGAATCCGTTTGACGGGTATCAATATTAAAATTAGCCAAACGATAACAAGACCCCAAAGTCACAATAAAACCCAAATAAGGAAAAACAGGACAGGTTGTAATTTCGTTTTGACTCTGAGACAACATAGAAAACATTACAAATCCAGGCACAACTCCACTAGTCACCATATCTGCTAGTGAATCCAATTGCAATCCTAATGGACTGGAAACTTTCAACAAACGAGCAAAAAAACCATCAAAAAAGTCAAAAAATATTCCCAAACACACAAAATAAAATGCCCATTCAAAATTGGTATGAGTGGCAAAAACCAAAGCTATACAACCTGAAAAAAGATTTAGCAATGTAATTAAATTAGGAATCTGCTTTTTGATAGTAACCATAATTTTTATTTTTCTGTTCAGACAAATTTAATACAATAACTAAAGGAAAATGATGTTTTATACTATAGGTTTTCAACAACTGTTTGCCGTTTTCCATTTATTTGAGACCAAACAGAAAGAAGCTCATTAAAAAATTATATTTTTGAAGAATAATTACAACCTTTGTGTTTTAAAATCAAACCATTGAAAAAAATTCAATATTTTATATTAATCTTAATTTTCACTACCAGCTATAGCCAAACGGTTAGAAAATATTCAAATGAATTTATGAATATTGGCGTAGATGCAGCCGCATTAGGAATGGCTAACAGTGTAGTTTCTTCTACAAATGATGTGAATGCAGGTTATTGGAATCCTGCTGGACTACTCCAACTTGAAGACCACCAAGTTTCATTAATGCATGCCAATTACTTTGCCAATATCGCTCAATACGATTACATTGCTTATGCTAGCCCAATTGATGATGAAAGTGCCTGGGGAATTTCATTAATACGTTTTGGAGTAGACGACATTTTAAACACGACCGAATTAATTGACAGCCAAGGAAATGTAGATTACAATAGAATAAGTCTTTTTTCTACTGCCGACTATGGCTTCACTTTTTCATATGCTAGAAAACTTCCTCTTGACGGTCTTCAATATGGAGTAAATGCCAAAATCATCAGACGAGTAATAGGTAAATTTGCCAGCGCATGGGGATTTGGATTTGATGCAGGTATCCAATTTGAAAGAAATGATTGGAAATTTGGATTAATGGCTAGAGACATAACTACCACCTACAACGTTTGGAATATAAACGAAGAGGAATATAAAAAAGTTGCAGATGCTGTTGAAGGACAAAATCAAGAATTACCCGAATCAACTGAAATTACTGCTCCAAAGGTTCAGCTAGGACTTTCTAAAAAATTCATCTTTCATTATGATTACAGTCTTTTGGCTGCAGCCAATATAAATATGCGTTTTACACAAACTAATGATATAATTTCGACCAAATTTGCCAGTATAGATCCTGCTTTAGGATTTGAATTTGGCTATACTGATTTGGTTTTTGTACGGGCAGGTGTGGGTAATTTTCAAAACGTAGAACAATTGGACAGTACTCAAAAAATTGAGTTCCAACCCAATATCGGGCTAGGATTTAAATACAGAGGCATTCAAGTAGATTATGCATTGACTAATTTAGGTAATCAAGGTACTACTTTATATTCTAATATTTTTTCTCTAAAAGTAGATTTAGGACTATTCAGAAGATAAAAACTAAACGCATTTATTTTATATTTCTGCAAAACGGAATACAATACATTAATAAATCAAACTAATGAAAACCTATAATTTAAGTAAATCATTTTGTTTTTCTTTCTCTTTTTTATTGTTTTCCTTTTTATCATTTAGTCAAAATCCCATTTTATCAAATAATGCTCATGTAAGCATTCTAACTTGTGGCACTGGAAACGAATCTTATTCCCTATTTGGACATACAGCAATCCGTATTTCAGATATTGAAAACAATTTAGACATTGTATACAACTACGGTGCATTTGACTTTAACACCCCTAATTTTGTTGCCAAATTTGCCAAAGGAGATTTACAATATTTTGCTATTACGCATTCTTACGACAACTTCTTAACTCAATATAATTATGAAAAAAGGGATGTTTACGAACAAGAACTGCTCTTGAATCTTAATTTGAAACAAAAGATATTTGACAACTTAAATACTTCGTTAGCATCTGGAGACAGTTATTACACCTACAAATTCATAGATAAAAACTGCACTTCAATGGTGGTGGATATCATCAACAAAACACTAGACGCAAAGGCAATAACAAAAAAAATTGACACCAACCTAACTTATAGAACGATTCTATTTCCCTATTTTGACCATCATTTTTATGAAAAATTAGGGACCAGTATTATTTTTGGTACCAAAGTAGACCAAAAAGGAGACCATATTTTTTTACCATTAGAATTAATGGAAAATCTAAAAACAGCAAAATTTAACAACCAAAACCTAGTACAAAAAGACCCAAAAGTAGTACTAAAATTTCAAAAGTCTATTGCTACTTCTTGGTGGAACAACTGGTATTCCTATCTTATACTTCTTGGATTAATTATTATTATAAACAATAAAATCCTCAATCAAGGATACTTTTTCATCATGGGATTAATTGGAATTCTATTTGTCTTCCTAGGCTTCTATTCAGGTCATTTGGAATTAGCGAACAACTACAATGTACTTTTGTTTAATCCTATATTGATACTATCGTTGCTTTTTTATTCAAAAAAACAAATCAAATGGATTTATAACTTGACATTATTTAATCTGTTTTTATTAGTCATCTATGTAGGTGTTTTATTCAACAAAGTTCACTTTTTAATTGTACTTCCTTTAATAGTTACCAATGGTTATCTTTTGATCAAACTGGCAATACAGCACAAAAAACGCATTCCAATTATTATCTAATAGCTATTCCTATAACTTAACTGAACGTTGCACTAATCACTAAGAACTATGGACTAAGGACTAAAAACTAATTATAGACAAAGCACTACACACTTCCCTATTGTCCTCTATAAAACAAAACAGTAGTGATTGTTTTCAGGGTAATATTTAAATCCAAATAAAAACTACGGTGTTTGATGTAATAAAGATCATATTGCAACTTAATCAAACTATCGTCAATAGATTCCCCATAAGAATAATTTACCTGAGCCCAACCAGTAAGACCTGGTTTTACAATATGCCTCGTTTCATAAAACGGCATACGTTCTGCAATCTCTTTTACAAATTCTGGACGTTCAGGTCTTGGACCAATAATCGCCATCTCCCCTTTTAAAATATTGACAACCTGCGGAATCTCATCAATTCTTGTTTTCCTTAAAAACTTACCAAAAGCGGTAATTCTACGATCATTAGTGGTAGTAAAGACAGCTCCATTAGACTCTGCGTTCACAATCATCGTCCTTAATTTCAATATTTCAAAAGGCACTCCATCTTTTCCTATTCGTTGCTGAGTATAAAATAGTTTTCCTTTATTGGCAAACAAATTACCCAACAAAATGAAAGGCAAGAGAATAAGTCCAACAAACAGCCCGAGGAAAGACAATACAATTTCGAACAAACGAACAACGGATAAGTACAATTTATTATGATTACTGCGACTAAATGGAAAGAATCGATAAAAATCTCTAGCAATATACTGAACAGGAATTCGCTGTGTTTTACTTTCATACACCTGTGTATACTCCCTAATGACTTTTCCAGACTCTAGCAATCTTATTAACTGATGGTACAATTCTGGAGTAATTCCTTTACTTGTTTTAGAGGCTATCACAATTTCTGACACAGTATGTTTACTAACAAACGATACTAAATCTGTACACTCTACACGATCTACATAATGAGTTTTGTATGTTTTTTTACTTGATTCCTTATCTGTAGAAACATAGGCAATGATTTTATAATGAGGGTCTATATTTTCTAAACCTGAAATTAATTCTTCGACTTGCTTATCATCACAAATCAACAAGGCATTTTGATGAAACCGATGAGAAGCTAAAAAGCGAACATAAAAAAAGCGCCATAATAATAGCGTAATCAAAACAACCCCATAAAACAAAACGATGTAAATCCTTTTTGGAGGCAATTCAGGAGAAAAAATAGGAGTTAGCAAATAAACTAATACAGTTACAGAAACCGTTATCAGGACACTTTTTAAAATTTGAAACTCGTTACTAGCTACTTGAAGTTGATACATCTCAAAAACAAGCCCAAAAACGGTGAGATAGGATGCAAATACTAGAATATAGGTCTTTGTAAGTACAACCTCTTTTAAATATTGAACTTCAAATATTGTACCTACAAAATACAATGCTAGTAAAACAGAAAAAATATCAAAAAGATGAAGTATCATTTTCCTTTCTGATATTTCAAAATGTATTTTTTCCTTTGCCATTTAAAAACCCTTATAATGAGTGCAATTTAACTATTGTTTGTGTTATATTAGTTCAAAACAACTTTTTTTAATTCAAAATTTAAAAAAACTATTCCTCTTTATTTTTAGGTAGAACTAATTGAACATTCAGCAAGGATAAAGAATACACAAAAGCTGGAACAGCTGTCCGCATCGCAGCATGGTTAATTGTCAAAAACCAAAACAGTAGAAAGCATATCAAAAACATATTAAACTTATTATCAAGATATAAGACCAAGGGTGTAAAAATTAGAATAAGTAAAGCAATGATACCTAATGCACCGTGCTCTGCTAACATTCTAGTAATCTCGTCATGTGAAACAACAAACTTACCTGTTTCCATTTCCCTAATTTCAACACCTTTTGCCACCCCAACTCCAAAAACGGGATTATTCAAAAACATATTAATTTCAGTTTCCGCTATGTCTGATCTACCTGTAAATTTACTTTGCTTGTCCCTTCCTTTTGAATCTTTGTTAGCGTATCTTTTATCAATTAAACCTCCTGTCTGAATGGAGGAATAGCTCCAAGTAACCATTAGCGCGATTACCATTAACCCTAAAATATAATTTAACTTAACCTTTCCTTTAAAATTGGATTTTAGGTACAAAAAAAGTAAAAGAAAAATAATCATCAAAAGACCCGTAATCATCCCACCACGAGAAAAAGTAACTATTCCTCGATAAGTGATATTCAAGGCTACGAATAAATTGATAAGAACTAAAAACTTACTCTTGGACGCTAAAATAATTCTAGAAAAAAACACAAACATTCCTAAACCTAAAAAAGTAGCTACTTGATTAGGACCAAACCCCCCAGAAGTAGCAAAATTTGATTCTGTACTCGTAACTACATCTCTGATACTTGGTGTGTAAAAAGTTAAATACACCATACAGGTAACGATAGGTAATCCAATTGCAAGAAGAATACTATTGACTTGTTCCAACGTTATTTTCCTTCTAAAGGTATACAAAGAAGCCAACCCTAAACAAACTGGTCCTGAAATATTAAAAGCAATGGTGGTTCTAATATTAGTATCGTAATCCAATACAAAAGTGGAGATAACAACACTTGGCACCAACAAAAGTAAATAGATCCAATATGGCGTAGCTCCTCTAGCGAAGCCTTTGTAATACATCCCTATAAACATAAAAATCATAACGCCGTACTTAGAAAACTCATACGAAATATTGCCTCCTGTCATTCTCAAAAAAACCTCACTTCCTGTGACGTAGGCGGCAGCCAAAAGAACTTCATGATTTCTATTACGTTTCTTAATAACATAATACAAACCTAAAAAAAAGGCGGAAAAACCATAGACTTTTGCCGTTGCTGGAACTAAATACACCAGAAAACCAATACCCGCATGGAGTAAAATCAAATACAAATATGACAATTCTTCCTTTTTCATAATCAGTTGTTTTTCAACCAGTTTAAATAGTGACTGATTACTTTTTTTTCTGAATAACTATTCTTTACTGTTTCAAATAGAGCCGCACCTAAATCCAATCGTAATTGCGCATTCTCAATTAAGCTAACCAAGGCAAAATAAAATGAATCCTTTTCATGCGAAGGTATTAACAAACCATTCACTTTATCCTGAACAACAGTTCCTATTTCTCCAACATTTGACATGACAACAGGTTTTTTACTCAAACCATATTCCAGTAAACTGACGGGCAATCCTTCTGATTTAGAACAAAGAATTCCAATGGTAGTTTGTTCCAAGATGTTTCCAATATCTTCTCTCGAGCCGTACAAAAACACATAGTTTTCTAGATTTTTATCCACTATTGTTTTTCTAAGTTGGTCCGAATAATTATCCACAAAATCTTTACCAACCAAATGAAACGTCCAATCAGGGTGGGTCATTTTCAATTGGGCAGCTATTTCCAAAAGCAAAAAATGATTTTTCTGTTCCCTTAAATTTGCCAAACATAGAATCCTTTTACCCATTTCCCCTTGTAAAACAGTTTTTACAAGATTTTCATTTGTTTCAGTCACAAAATTGGGTAAATAAATCACATTTTTCAACTGAACTTTTTCTTGAACCCAAATTTTCAATTTTTGATTGACAACAATAATTCCATTAAACAATAAGAGTCCTATTTTTAAAATTCCTGATTTTCTTTTTTCCAAAAACTCGCTATTGCCATAATGGTCATGCCATATAAGACTTAAGGAAGGCAAGGTTAATTTTAATAAAAAAGCCATAAAAAAAGAGGTGCTATGGGCATGAATAACAGTGACTTTATTTTTCTTCACATAATTTCGTAATCGTATTAAAGCGGAAAAATCAACTGTTTTTTTTCGATTCAAAAATAAATAATTCACTTGATGATTCAGTTCATTCATTAGCGCCCCTTCTTTACGAGTGGCAACTAAACCCGAAAAATCAATTTTATTAGACAACGCATTGGCATAATTTACCGCCATTCGCTCTGCACCGCCTGCTTCTAATGAATCTATAATTTGAAGTATGCGCATGAATTATCTTTTTTTCAACAAAACATTAATACTTCCAGCCATTAATTCTTGTTCGCTGAACTTTTGAAATTCTTCATGAATAGGTAATTCTTTAAATTTCTTATACGCCATTGAATTTGTATTTATTGTATCGTGCTCAACAAAAACAATTTCAAAATCATTTTCAAAAAGTTCCAAATATTGAGGAAGCCTTAATCGGTTGTGGTAATCAAATTTGGTTTGAATTTTATCCCATTCTTCTTGGCTATATTTCAAAAAATCTTGCAAGGAAAGAGAGGTGTCACTATAAGCTCGATGATCACTGGGAGAAATTAAATGCAGGATATAACTTCCCGACTTCATATTGGCATTTAAAAAACGATGTATTTCTTTTATACTTTCTGGTGGTACGTGCTCTAAAACAAAGCGAGAAACAACCAAATCTACATCTTCAAATTCTCCTTCACAAATATCAGTCTTAGGGAAATAATTCACCGATTGATGCAGTTCATACTTCCCTTTTTTTTGAATTTCAAAATCATACTGTTTAGCATAATATTGGTTCAGTTTGTCTATTTCTTTATGATGATAATGTTCATTAACATCATACGTATCAACCCATTTTACTTTTCCTTCAAGTAGTAATTGATATGGCAAAATAGGAACCCAGCCCGACCCTAATTCCACAACTTTCATCCCCTCAAGTGCAATTGTACTGTTTTGTAAAATACGAACTATAGTGCTATAAGTATTTTTAGTCGATTGGATTTTATTGTCCAGTGTTTGCTTCGCTCGCAAATTTTGCAACCAATGATATAATGAATACCCCAATGAATTTGGCAAAACAGAAAGCGCTTTAAATATTCTAGTTTTCATTAAGTGATTCATAACTTATAGCTTAACAACTTTTGTATTTCTAGTTCAAAAACCTCAACTGTATATTTTTGAGACCATTCTAAAGCCTTCCTACTTTTAGCATTATAATCCAGCGGGTTAGCTATTATAGCTTTCAATTGTATAATATCCCTTTCTAATTTTTTCTCTAATATAATTCCCCTTGACCCATTCCCTAACATATTTGGCACGCAAGACACTTTTGTTGCCAAGGGCACACAACCCCAAAACATCCCCTCG
>JAHEBK010000331.1 GCA_024642295.1 Flavobacterium sp.
TGGTTCAAATAGGTCACAACAGTAAACTGGGTCGTTTTTGCATTATGGCAGGGAATAGCGGTTTAGCGGGTTCTGTAACTTTAGGTGATGGCGTTATCATTGGTGGAAGTGCTTCTATCAAAGATCATACGACTATTGGTTCAGGTGCTATTGTTGGTGCGGGTTCAGGTGTTACTGGTGATATTCCTGCTGGAAAAACAATGTTAGGGTATCCCGCTGTTGAAGCTCGTGACGCATTGAAACAATGGGCTATTTTGAAACGATTAGTCAATGAATCTAAAAAATAAATTAACATCTAATATTTATTTATTATGAAAAAAATAACCATCCTATCACTATTATTTGTACTTGTTCTAGTAGCTTGTAAAACCGCTAAAACTGGCACCAAGGCTGAAACTAGCTTAGACGGAAACTGGCAACTAAATTACATTTCAGGAAGCCGAATCGCTTTTGACGGTTTGTATCCAGATAAAAAACCTGAAATTACTTTTGACACCAAAACCAATATGGTAAGTGGTCATTCTAGTTGTAACAATTTTAGAAGTAACTATACTATTTCAAACAAAACTATCCACTTTGACAATCCTTTTGGCACTCTAATGGCGTGTCCTGGACAAGGAGAACAAAGCTTTTATACCATGCTAAAAAAAGTAAATCGTTATACTATTAGCGAAAACAAACTACTTTTTTTCATTGATGATGTTGTCATGATGCGTTTTGAGAAGAAGATGTAAACTAAAAAAAAGATTTTCATTTTTTGATTAACGATTATTGATTTCAGAATTCATAAATTCTGAAATCAATAATCGATTTTTTTTGCTTACTAAATCTAAAATCATATTTCGTTAATCTATATTCAAAATTCTTTTCCAAACATTTCATTCGTTTTTGTAATTTAGCCCAGTATTCTGAAAAACCTCACACAACATGGATTTAAACTTCAATAAAAACGAAGACCACAATAAACTATTAGTATCCGAATTAAAACAAAAGTTTGCCAAAGTAAAATTAGGCGGCGGTGAAAAACGCATCCATAAATTACACGCACAAGGCAAAATGACTGCTCGTGAGCGTATCGACTACCTTTTGGACGCAGATGCGAATGTCATTGAAATAGGTGGTTTTACAGGGGAAGGCATGTACAAAGAGCACGGTGGTTGCCCTTCGGGTGGTGTGGTGGTTAAGATTGGGTACATCAAAGGTAAACAATGCATTGTCGTGGCTAATGATGCTACGGTCAAAGCAGGAGCTTGGTTTCCTATCACAGGAAAAAAGAACTTACGAGCGCAAGAAATCGCTATCGAAAATAAATTACCTATCATTTATCTTGTGGATAGCGCTGGAGTTTATTTGCCATTACAAGACGAAATTTTCCCAGACAAAGAACATTTTGGACGCATTTTCAGAAACAACGCCATCATGAGCAGCATGGGAATCACCCAGATTGCAGCTATCATGGGCAGTTGTGTGGCTGGTGGTGCTTATTTGCCCATCATGAACGACGAAGCGCTAATTGTCGATAAAACAGGAAGCATTTTTCTAGCAGGAAGTTATCTTGTCAAAGCCGCCATTGGTGAAACCATTGATAACGAAAGCTTGGGTGGCGCCACCACACATTGCGAAATCTCTGGTGTGACAGATTACAAAGCCAAAGACGACAAAGACGCCTTAGACAAAATCAAAAATATAGTCGATAAAATAGGTGATTACGACCAAGCTGGTTTCAGCCGCATCAAAGCAGTAAAACCTGCCAAAGACGAAAAAGACATATACGGCATTCTTCCAAAAGCACGTAACGAACAATACGACATGATGGAAATCATCCATCGCTTGGTCGATAATTCGGAATTTGATGCCTACAAAGATGGATACGGTCAAACCATCATCACGGGTTACGCTCGCATTGACGGTTGGGCAGTAGGAATTGTTGCCAACCAACGTAAAGTGGTCAAAACCGCAAAAGGTGAAATGCAATTTGGCGGAGTCATTTATTCTGATAGTGCTGACAAAGCCACACGTTTTATAGCTAATTGTAACCAAAAGAAAATTCCATTGGTCTTCCTTCAAGATGTAACTGGTTTTATGGTAGGCTCCAAGTCGGAACAGGGAGGCATCATAAAAGACGGTGCCAAAATGGTCAATGCTGTAAGCAACTCTGTGGTTCCAAAATTCACTGTTGTTGTAGGAAACTCTTATGGAGCAGGAAATTATGCCATGTGCGGAAAAGCCTTTGATCCTCGCTTGATTTTTGCTTGGCCAAGTGCGGAACTCGCCGTTATGGGTGGTACGCAAGCTGCAAAAGTTTTGGCACAAATCGAAGCTTCATCCCTTAAAGCCAAAGGTGAAGACATTGACGAAGCAAAAGAAAACGAGTTGTTTACCAAAATCAAAGCTAAGTATGACGAACAAGTATCGCCTTATTATGCGGCAGCACGCTTGTGGACCGATGCCATCATCGACCCGCTTGACACCCGAACTTGGATATCGATGGGAATCGAGGCTGCAAACCACGCACCTATCGAAAAGAAATTCAACTTAGGGATTATTCAGGTATAATTTTTTGGAATACTTTTATTTGTAATCCAACCAATGATAAAAAAAGGTAATGTGGTCAAAAATAGTTGGTGATTTTTCATTTTATATTGATTATATTACTTCATCAAATTGAAGAGGACATTGGCTCTGCTGAGGAGCAACCAATCAGCAATAAATTTGATACATATACGAAAAATGAGGCAGTGAAAACTGCCTTTTTTTTATTTCATTTTTTGGTATGTCCTATGGCTAAAAAACCTACTTGTTAATTTGATTTT
>JAHEBK010000332.1 GCA_024642295.1 Flavobacterium sp.
AGCAATTAACGTAAATGTTGGAGGAACTAAAATTATTGCAGATTTAGCAATTCAATATGCTACTGAAAGATTTGTAATGATTTCAACAGATAAAGCCGTTAATCCAACTAATATTATGGGTGCAACAAAGCGAATTGCCGAATTGTATGTGAATTGTATTTATAATAATAGCAAAACAAAATTTATAATAACACGTTTTGGCAATGTGCTGGGTTCAAACGGTTCTGTTATACCGTTATTTAGAAATCAAATAAAAAATGGTGGACCAATAACAGTTACACATAAAGATATTACACGCTATTTTATGACTATTCCTGAGGCCTGTCAATTGGTTTTGGAAGCTGGAGCCATGGGAAATGGAGGTGAAATATTCGTTTTTGATATGGGTAAATCTGTTAAAATATTTGATTTGGCAAAAAACATGATTCGATTGTCAGGTTTAAATTATCCGAATGATATTGAAATTAAAATTACGGGACTAAGACCCGGGGAAAAAATTTATGAAGAATTACTTGCAGATGGCGAAAACACATTGCCTACGCATCATGAAAAAATTATGATTGCACACACAAGTCAAATTAATTTTGACACTACAATTGAAAAAATAAAAGAATTATTAATAAATAATCACCACGAAAATTTTGTGGAAGCAGTAAGAAAAATGAAAGCCTTGGTTCCTGAGTTTATTTCTAACAATTCAGAATTTGAAGATCTTGACTATGATAAAAATTTGGTTGCTCAGAATAATATATTAAAGTAAATTCGAAAAAATTATAAAAGTTCCAAAATAGTAATAATTTAAGTTTGATTAATTTATTATTTTTTTAACAACCTTTCAAGTGTAAATTTAATGGTTTAACCTAAATTCGAACTCAAAAATTAATTTACATTAACGACTAATTCAAAAAAGTTTCATGAAAAAATTTTTCCTTATTTCTTTGCTTCTCTTTTCACTTCATACATATAGCCAAACCTACATAAAAGCAAATGCCACAACTGTAATAGTTGGTATACCCAATGTAGGTATTGAAACCAGCATGGGTAAAAAGTCAACGTTTCAGTTTGACATATTGGCTTCTATGTGGAAATCGGTAAAAGGTATTCCAATGCAATTCTATATTTTTATGCCAGAATATCGGTATCATTTTCATGAAAAATACGATGGATTTTATGTGGGAGCCAATATGGGGTTTACTAAATTTAATTTTTCAAGATTGGATCATTTAAAGGCGGACCAATTTGAAAAAGGGATTGGTTATTTAATGGGATTTACCGTTGGCTATGAAAAGAAAATCAATGATAAATTTATGTTAGATATATTTTTGGGTGGTGGAAATAGCCAAGGATTTTACAAAGGGTATTATATTGGAACAAACACACGCTATGAAAGTGCAAAAGATTATAATAAAAGTGGAGAATGGATTCCATATAGAGGCGGGGTGATGGTTTCATATCGCATAAAATAATTTTATAAATTAATTTTGTCACCCTGATTTCTATGACAAAAGCAAGGGGTTTTTATAAACTTCTTGTTTTTTAATAACTGCAAAAATTCGATGAATAATTTTGTTTCTCACTGCATTCAAAACTAGCATTTTATTTTTGCCTTCATTTACCTTTCTTTTGTAATATAGAGCCAATTCATTGTTGAGTCTAATAGCGCTCATTGCAGCCAAATGCAAAACAGCTTTTACTGATTTATCTGCAAAAACAGAAACTTTAGGTCTCCTATAAATCGATGTTCCAGATTGATGCTCAAAAGGAACAACACCAGAATAACAAGCCATTTTTCTAGGATCTGTTATTTTAGTAAAACCTTCTGTTTTGGCAATCATAATCCAAGATAAAACTTTTCCTACTCCTGGAATACTTCTCATTAATTTAGCTTGATGTTTTACTTCAGGATCTTCATTTATAATGGCTTCAATTTTAAACTCAATACTAGCTATTTGTTTATTGATTTGTGCAATAAACTGCTTATTGAGTTTTAATAATTCTTTATCTAACCCAACATCTTTCATCAACTTATAATCGTGTTGTTGCTTCAATAAACGTCTTTTCATTTTTACTCTGGAAGTCCTTTCAGTAATCAATATTTTCAATTTTTTAACACCTTTGGACATCGGTTTCCAAACTTGTAAATCTTCTTTGTTTTTCTCGGTAAATAAACAAATTCTATAAGCATCAGTTCTATCGTCCTTGCCTCTGACTAAACCTAAACTTTTAGATAAATGTAAAGGGTTAATGACATAAACTTTAAAATTAAATGTTGCTAAAACTTCGTATAAACGCCAATTGTATCTTCCAGTATTTTCCATTGCTACTATAAGTTGTTTGTTTTTATAGCTACGAAAGAATTTTAGAATCTCTTTTTGAAGATTATCAATCTTAAAATGTAAAACCTGTTGCTTACTTTTTACACAAATGTCTAAAGTTTTACTACTAATGTCGATGCCAATAATAATGTTTTCCATAAATTTGTTTTTAGATGAAACAGAAATGAGAAATCATCAATTACTTAACTCCTTAATAATGGGCTTTAAATCCCGAATTTCTATTTGAGTTTTTGATGAAAGGGGAAATAAAAGTCTAAATCAGGGTACGAGAATAAAATCTCAGAGCGAATGTCATAGTTTACTTTTATTTCCTTTTTCTCTTTCTAAATTTAATTAAAAATCCTTTATGCAAATCTAAAGGAGCTTGTCGAAGTGTGTTTGAGGATGAGGCTTTAAATTTGGTAAATGAGTAATAATATCAGCCTTCAACAAACTGAGACTGACAAAAGTAGTTTAAAGGCAAAAGATAAAAGGTTA
>JAHEBK010000333.1 GCA_024642295.1 Flavobacterium sp.
TGTAGTAGGATTCATTCTTCGAATGGCTTTTACAGTTTCAATCCAAATAATGGAACCACCATCTTTTAAATCGTCTCTGTCTACACTCGTAATAACTGCGTGTTTGATATTCATGATTTTGATAGAGCGTGCCACTTTTTCTGGTTCGTCCCAATCTACTGTTTCGGGACGTCCTGTTTTTACACCGCAAAATCCACAAGAACGGGTACACGTATTTCCTAAAATCATAAAGGTAGCAGTTCCTTCACCCCAGCATTCACCCATGTTTGGGCAACTTCCAGAAGTGCAAATCGTGTTCAAGCTATATTTGTCTACTAAACCTCGAAGCTCCGTATATTTTTTTCCAATAGGTAGTTTTACTTTTAGCCATTTTGGTTTAGCAACGGGTGCAGTAGTATCTAAAACAGTTTCCATATATCAATTTTCAGATTGCAAAGATAAGGAAAGCTGATTTAAAATAGGCTGTTTAAGTTTTCAAGCTTCGCTATAGATTTGTTAAAAAAAAAGCAGCATCGGGAAGATGCTGCTTTTGTGAATTATGTTTTTATCTTAATACATCTGAACCGAAATAGGCAAGCTATACGCTGTACGGACTGCTTGTGAATCGATAATGCCAGGCGACCATTTGGTTTTTAAGGATTTCAAAACCCGAATCGCTTCTTTTCCTAAACCGTAGCCAGGGTCATTTTTAACTTGAATATCGGTCATACTTCCGTCTTTCTCAACAATAAACGAAACAATAACACGAACGATTTTTTCGTCATTAATTTCAGGTGTTTCAAAATTGCGACCTACATAATTATAAAATTTTTCAATCCCTCCTGGAAAAGTGGGCTGCTTGTCTAAAATGGCAGATGCTACTACTTTATCTCCATAATTTGTTCCAACAGCCGTTCCTGTGCCAGTTCCCGTTCCAGTATTAGCTACAGCTCCTTTAATTCCACTCCCCTCTGTTGTGGACGCAACGGTAGGTATGATATCCGAATTTAAAGGGATGTCTGGGGTTGCGAGAGCCGATGTTACAATGATAGGATGTGCCATTGAAGGAGCTATGACTTCGTCAATGATGATTGGTTGAGCTGGAGACAGACTTTTGGATTCGATAATGGGAGGTTTTCGAGTTAACTCTAGTTCAACAACGTCAATAGGAGGGACAATAGGAATTTCATGAGTAATTGTTTCCGTTGGTGTCGAATCAATAAGATTAAAACTACGCAATACTTTGGGGGTAATAAATAAAATAGCGCAAAGTGAAAGACTCACCATAAACGCCATAAATGAGGACTTGCCATTCTCTTTGCGCAATTGATAAGCGCCATATTCTTTGTTTCTGTTCTCGAAAACTAGATTAATCCAGTTGGCTTCGTAAATACTTGATTTTGACATAATTCATTTGATTTAATGGTTAAGTAAAAATCATTACATAGGCAAAACGGTGTTTTTTATAGTAACGCATTAGTAGGAAAAATATTGTGTAGCTTTGAGTTTTTTTTAGGAGCAGAACGAAATTTATTTTACAGGAACAGTCGTCCCGCTCTACGCAATATCTTTTTTCTTAAGGTTACGTTCCTTGCCCAAAGAAAAAAGGGTATTTTGCTGAGATCGGGGCATTTTGTGTACGTTTTGTTGTTTGATGCATCTCGCTTTAGTTTATAAAAAAATACCGCTGATTCGCAGATTTTAAAAAAAACATAATTGAATAATTTGCGAATCAGCAGTGTAAAATTGCAGCCTTTTTTGGCTACTCAACAAAATCTGCATACAGTTATTTTTTTTCGCAAAATGAAGTTAGATATAGCTTCGATTTATCGCTTATCATGAATAATTTCGGCCAGTAGTTTTTTGGCGCGAAGTAATTTTATTTTGACATTGCTTAAAGGTTCGTCAATGGCATTGGCAATTTCTTGGTAGCTCATTTCTTGAAAATACCGTAACTGAATCACTTCTTGGTAATGAGGTTTTAGTTCTTTGATATAGCGCAACAACTGAGAAAGGTTTTGCTCCGTGATAAGTTCATCTTCTGCCGAAGGAGTGGTGTCGGCAATGTTATAAGCTTTTTGGTCTTCTTTTTCAGTGATTTCTACAAAAAGGCTGGATTTGTTTTTACGCAACAAATCGATATGCACATTCTTCGCAATGGAAATCAACCAGGTGTTGAATTGGAACTCAGGATTGTAAGAGGCAATTTTATCAAAAGCCTTCGAGAAGGTTTCAATGGTGATGTCCTCAGCAATGGTTTCGTTTTCGGTGCGTTTGAGCATGAAGCCATACACCTCATTCCAATGCAGATTCAATAGGAAAGTAAAGGCAGTTTGGTCGCCTTTTTTAGCTTTATCTATTTGTGAGTTTATTTCCAATTAACTGGTTTTGAGAAAATATTAGCTATAAAGATATAGATTTGAGAGAGTATAAGCGACATTTCTACAAAAGGAAACCAAAATTTAATATCGGTTTCTTTGAGTTTGCTGGCGGTGAATCCTACAACAGTCCAAATACCGAGGTATCGCAATGCAATTAGCCCCGTTACAATAATCCATTGAAATTGTAGTGCGATTAATATAATAGCGACCAAGAAAAAAAACAGTTGAGAACAATAGAAAGTGCCAAGCTGTAATTTATCTAAGGTTTTATAGTAGTTAGCTGTTGCTAGATGCCTGCGTTTTTGAATAAACCATTCTTTATAAGTGGTTTTTGGTTTCGAATAAGTGAAACTGTCAGGAGTGTAAGCAATCGTTGTGTTTTTAGAAGTTGCAGCTTCATTGATGAATAAATCATCATCACCTGAACGTACTTGAATATGACTGATAAAACC
>JAHEBK010000334.1 GCA_024642295.1 Flavobacterium sp.
ATGTCGATATGTTCATCATGGCATTCGAAAAATTTCAAAGCTTCTTCTTTTTTATTTCCATTTCCAGTGTTTACAATTACACGCAACCCTTCTGATAAAGTGGTCATTCCATCAGGGAGTTTGTCAATGTCATTTTGAGCAATAAAATCAAATGCTTTTTTGAAATTAGGATGTAAATTGTAATATCTATCGGCATTACTTAAAGTATCTATTATCATGTCTTTATTTTTTTATTTTTTTCTCGAACAGTTATTTCTTTAGCTAATATACTCTTGTGTTTGTAATTTAAAAAATATAAAATCAATTTTATGTATTTTTTATTTGATGATTAGTATTTCTCATTCAACTATATAAGCAACTGCTGTTAGCGAGAATTAGTAAACATCATACGTTTTCACAATAAAATTAAACATATTCATATCCCCGTGTTTGTTGAGGTTTGTTTTTTTAAGTGAGAAAGCAAAACACGCTCAAACAGAAATCAATTGTTGATGAATAAAAAGTATGAATGTAAAATCTTTTTTTTACTAAGAGCAAAAAAATACCGCTAACTCGTAGATTAAAACTAGCGAATTAGCGGTAAAGTATTTTAGATTAATGAATTTTTTATCGAATGGCTTTTACAAAATCAGCATTTTTATTGCTACCGTTTTCTGTAAGGTGTTTGATGTATGCACTACCAATTATAGCACCTTTTGCATGTTCTGTAGCTTGTTTAAAGGTTTCTGCATTGTTGATTCCAAAACCAATGATTTGTGGGTTATTTAAGTTCATTCCTGCGATACGCTTGAAATAATCTTCTTGGGTGTTTCCAAAACCAGATTGTGATCCTGTAACACTTGCTGAACTCACCATATATATAAATCCATTAGAAACACTATCAATAAAACGGATACGTTCTTCAGATGTTTGAGGTGTGATTAAGAAAACATTGATTAAGCCGTATTTTTCAAAAATGGCTTGGTATTGTTCTGCATATACATCAACAGGAAGGTCAGGAATAATCAATCCGTCAATACCTATTTCAGCACATTTAGCACAAAAAGCTTCCACGCCGTATTGCATCATTGGGTTAAAATACCCCATAATTATTAACGGAATTGATACGGTTTTACGAATGTCTTTCAATTGATTGAATAAGACTTCGGTTGTCATGCCGTTGTGTAATGCTTGGGTTGAGCTGGCTTGGATTGTAGGTCCGTCAGCCAATGGATCACTAAAAGGCAATCCTATTTCAATTAAATCAACGCCATTTTTTTCTAAGTCCTGAATGATTTGAACGCTATCGTTAAGGTTAGGGTATCCAGCAGAAAAATAGATGGAAAGTATTTTTTTATCTTCTTGTAATTTTTGATTAATTCTGTTCATTTTGTGTGTTTTATCAGATGCTAAATCCGTACTTTTTATATGGACCAGTTTAGTTGGTAACGATGTACGCCCAAGCAACTTCTTTTGATTCTAAGGTAACCTCAATGCGTTTGTAATGAATTCCTTCGTAGGTATCGGCCAGTTGCACATCCTCTTCTGTAATTTCATATAAAATTCCACTAACAACGTCATCTGGGTTCTCAGTAGCAGTTATAATTGGATATTTAGCAATTCCAAATTCTTCTTCGATATTTATATAGTTGATAACAAAACCAATTAATTGGTCTGGTGTCCCTCTTAGGGAGCGTCCAAAAATATTTTCTTGTATATCGGACTCTTTTAAAGTTCCGTATGCGAATAATTTTGCCATTTTTATTTTTTTTATACTTTCGTTATGATGACTATTGTGTGCGTTAGGGATGGAAGCGGTATCCTTTTTGTCCCTTTTTCAGGGACAAAAAGATATAGCGTACAGCCCGACCGCCTTTTTTTGGCGGGAACGCCCATATTTATTTTGTAAGTTAGGAGTAGTTATGAGTTAAATGTTAAGATATGTTCTGAGAACGTTTAACTCATAACCGATAACCGATAACTGCTAACTTTTCTACAATTTGAAAAAATCTATATAAGTATTCAAATCTTTGTCGCCTCGACCTGATAAACAGATGACCACGATGTCAGTAGGTTTGAATTTTTTATCATTCAAAACTGCTAATGCATGCGAGGTTTCGATTGCCGGGATGATTCCTTCCAGTTTTGATAATTCTAAACCGAAATTCATAGCGGCATCATCAGTAATGGAATAAAATTCCGCACGTCCTGTGGTTGCTAAATGCGCATGCATAGGACCAACACCAGGGTAATCCAGTCCAGCTGAAATAGAATACGGTTCCGTAATTTGACCATCAGGAGTTTGCATTAATAGTGTTTTACAACCGTGAATGATTCCCACTTTCCCTAGTTTACTGGTAGCTGCACTATGACCACTATTAATTCCTTTTCCAGCCGCTTCGACAGCGATAATACCAACTTCTGGCTCGTGTAAAAAGTGATAAAAAGTACCAGCAGCATTACTACCGCCACCGATACAAGCGACTACATAATCAGGGTTTTCACGTCCTTCTTTTTCTTTTAATTGCCATTTAATTTCTTCTGAAATGATACTCTGAAAACGAGTCACCATATCAGGATATGGGTGTGGACCAATTGCAGAACCAATGATATAATGGGTGTCAACAGGATTGTTAATCCAGTCGCGTATTGCTTCGTTAGTGGCATCTTTTAAAGTACGAGAACCAGATAAAGCGGGACGAACTTCGGCACCTAGCATTTTCATTCGTGCGACGTTTGGTGCTTGGCGTTCGATGTCAATTTCGCCCATATAAACAATGCACTCTAATCCCATCAAAGCGCAAACGGTAGCTGTAGCTACCCCGT
>JAHEBK010000335.1 GCA_024642295.1 Flavobacterium sp.
CATACATATTTTGTCTTGCGCAAAGTTGTAAATAACGTTCCATTCTAGCCGATGAGTGCTCAGCACCTTGGCCTTCGTAACCATGAGGCAACAACATTACCAATCCATTTTGATTGTTCCATTTGTCTTCACCACAAGAAATGTATTGGTCAATCATAATTTGAGCTCCGTTTGAGAAATCTCCAAATTGAGCTTCCCAAATAGTCAATGTGTTTGGATTTGCCAATGCATAACCATAATCGAACCCTAAAACTCCATATTCGGATAAAAACGAGTTGAAAGCATTAAATTTTCCTTTTGCATTTGGAACAGCATTTAGTAAAACTACTTCTTCCTCTGAGTCTTCTACTTTCACAACAGCATGACGATGAGAGAAAGTACCACGCTCTACGTCTTGACCTGAAATTCGAACACCGTAGCCTTCTTGCATTAACGATCCATAAGCTAGATGCTCACCCATTGCCCAGTCAAGGCTATTGGTTTCGAAAAACATTGTTTTTCTATCGTTAATTAATTTTTGAATTTTGTTTATGAATTTTTTGTCCTCAGGTAAGTTACAAACGGCATTTGCTATTTGTGTCAACCCTTCTTTTGAATATGAGGTGTCATATTTTTCAAGCATTTTATCCGAAGAAACTTGATTAAATCCTTTCCATTCATTTTGCATAAACGGAGTGATTATAGTCAAATTCTTTTTACGAGAAGCTTCTAAATTATGATCCAAATCATCTTTGTATTCTTTTTCTATTTTTTTAACCAGACCAGCATCAATTACTCCTTCGGATAACAACTTTTCAGCATAAATATCTCTTGGGTTTCTGTGCTTTGCAATGATTTTGTATAAAACTGGTTGCGTAAAACGAGGCTCATCACCTTCATTATGTCCGTATTTTCTATATCCTAATAAGTCAATAAATACATCACGACCAAACTCCATTCTGAAGTCTAGTGCAAATTGCATCGCATGTACTACAGATTCTGCATCGTCAGCATTTACGTGTAATACTGGAGACAAAGTTACTTTGGCAACGTCAGTACAATAAGTAGAAGAACGTGCATCTAGGTAATTCGTTGTAAAACCAACTTGGTTATTGATTACAATATGGATTGTTCCACCTGTTTTGTAACCATCTAATTGTGCCATTTGGATGATTTCATAAAGAATCCCTTGTCCTGCAATTGCAGCATCACCGTGAACAGCGATAGGCAATACTTTAGAAAAATCATCTGCAAAATATTTATCTTGTTTTGCTCTTGTAATTCCTTCAATAACAGCACCTACAGTTTCTAAGTGAGAAGGGTTTGGTGCTAAATTGATATTGATTTTTTTACCAGTACTGGTAATTTTATCCGCAGTAAGTCCTAAGTGGTATTTTACGTCTCCGTCAAAATATTCTTGGTCATAATCTTTTCCGTCAAATTCACCGAAGATATCTTGTGTTGATTTACCGAAAATATTAGCCAAAACATTCAAACGACCACGGTGTGCCATTCCCATTACGAATTGTTCCACTCCTTTTTCAGCTGCTCTTTCAATTAAAGCATCCAAAGCTGGGATAATTGTTTCTCCTCCTTCAAGAGAAAAACGTTTTTGACCTACATATTTAGTATGCAAGAAATTCTCGAAAGAAACGGCTTGGTTTAATTTATTTAAAATTCCTTTTTTCTCGTCAGCCGTGAATGTAGGTTGGTTTTCATTGAAACTCAATTTATCTTGAATCCACTCTACAATTTCTGGTTTACGAATATACATGTACTCAATCCCAATGTGTTGACAATACACTTTTGTCAAGTGATTGATAATCTGAGACAAAGAAGAAGGTTGTAAACCTAATAATTTAGCCGCATCAAACGTAGTGTTGAGATCAGCTGATGAAAGTCCAAAATTTTCTAAATCTAATGATGGCGAAAAAGTTCTACGTTCTCTTACAGGATTTGTTTTAGTAAACAAGTGTCCTCTTGAACGATATCCTTCAATTAATTTAACAACTTTAAACTCTTTTTGAAGTTGTTCTGAAACTTTACTATTGTCAATAGGTGTTGATGCTACAGAAGAAACGGAAGAAGATTGGCTGTTATATTGAACGGGATTTTCATCATTGTAAGTCTCCATTCCAAAGTCAAAACCTTGGAAAAAACTTCTCCAGCTAGGTTCTACGCTATCTGGGTTTTCTAAATATTGATCGTATAATTGAGCAAAAAATTCGGTATGTGCTGCGTTTAAAAATGAAAACCTATCCATAATGTTAGTGAATATACTTTTTGTTAAATAGTTTGGCAAAAATACAATAATCCATTCTATCTGAATCTATTTTTTAAGTACTTTTACGTGAAGATTTGTTAAAAAAAAATACAAAACCATGAAAAATAATCACCTTTCACTCTTTTTAAACTATTATTTAATTTTAACGACATTTTTTGTTAGTTTTTCATTAACGGCTCAATTCCAAAACAAAAACACAAATAATTCAAATGAATTTTGGGATAACGTTCAGTTTGGAGGGGGTTTAGGTTTGAGTATAGGCACTGGATATACGGATATTTCTGTTGCTCCATCAGCTATTTACAATGTTAACCAATATTTTTCAATCGGATTAGGCGCGCAGTATACTTATGCCAAACAAAAAAACTTTTACACTTCTAATCTTTACGGCGCTAGTTTAATTACGTTATTCAATCCGCTACCTGAAATCCAACTTTCAGCTGAACTGGAACAACTTCGCGTCAATGTAAACGGGATTTCGCCTAATAATTTCACCGATAATTTCTGGAACACAGGACTGTTTCTTGGC
>JAHEBK010000336.1 GCA_024642295.1 Flavobacterium sp.
ATGACTTTAGAAGCAATTTCTATTACTACAAAATACTAGTTAAAGAAGATGGTAGCATTGTTCCAGATTCATTTACTCGCCAAATTAACAGTGCCGGTGGACAATACGAATACCAAAAAAACAAATGGATTGGTAAATTTTTGTATTCTCGATCTATTACCAATCAATCTTTATCGAATCTTGATGCCAACATGACTCTCAATTGGAACGATGATTTCCAGTTTTCTTTTCAATACCAAAACTTAAACAAACTAGCTAACGACAACTATAATTTGTTCCAAAGTAGTTTTGTTGATTACAACTGGTCAAACAATTTCAAAAACGAAAAAATCAACCTACTTGCAGCCAATGCTTATACTCCATGGGTTAATGCCTCATTGACTTTGTTAACACTAGACGACCACCTTTATTTTGAAAACGTTGCTACTAATACCAACCAACAAATCATAGCACCCAACCAATACGGAAAAACCATCAACTATATTTCCTTAAAAGCTAGTAAAGAAATAAAATTTGGGAAATTCGGATTTGACAACACCATTTTATATCAGAAAGTAGACCAACAAAATAACATCTTGAATGTTCCAGAAATCGTAACTCGTAATACCTTGTATTTCACTAATTACTTTTTCCACAAAGCCTTGTACCTACAAACCGGTATCGTCTTGAATTATTTCACAAAATACTATGCCAATGATTATAATGGCGTTACAGGAGAGTTTTTTATCCAAAACCAAAAAGAAATTGGCAATTATCCAAATCTTGATTTTTTTATAAATGCTAAAATTCAAAGAACCCGTATTTTCATCAAAGCGGAGCATTTCAACGCTTCATTAACGGGCAACAATTACTATTCAGCACCTAATACCCCATTTCGTGATATGGCGATCCGTTTTGGGCTAGTGTGGAATTTCTTTGATTAATTTTAGGAGCACAACATCGGCACATTAATGGAACATCGTTCCCGCTCTCCGCATTATCTTTTATTTTGTAGCTTGCTACGCGCCACAAAATAAAAGGATAATTTGCTGCGATCGGGGCTAGAGAGGAACATTTTGCTTCTATAATATTGTATTTTCAAAAACATTCCAATTCCAAAATCTTAAATCAAAAAACGTTAATCTTAAATACTAAATCACCTTGACCTTCACCGCTATAGATTTCGAAACAGCCACTGCATTTCACCCCTGTTCCGTAGGGATTGTGACCGTCGAGAACGGTATTATTGTCGATGAATTTGTGACTTTAATAAAACCTCCCAATAATTTATACAATCCATTCACAATACAAGTTCACGGGATTTATCCACACCATACTGCAAATGCAAAAAACTTTGCACAAGTATTCCCCGAAATCAAAAAAAGATTGCAAAATAGAGTTGTCGTAGCGCATAACGAGAGTTTTGACAGAAATGTATTGGCTAAGTCCATGTCGCTTTACGGCTTAAATTATGAAGAATTAAACATAGCTCCTCGTTGGGAATGTACTGTCAAAATCTACAAAGCCAAAGGACTGAAACCTACCAAACTTAGCGATTGCTGTCGTGCTATGAACATCCAACTCAACCATCACGAAGCACTTTCAGATGCCCGTGCCTGTGCTCAATTATATCTGTTAAAATGATACCCTCAGGAACATGATATAATTTAATGGTGCTTGGGTATCATGCCGATATAGTTTGAAAATAGTCCACTTATTGGACTATATTGAAAACATAATCGGTATAATTTTATTTTGTTTGGGAATATTTCTTACTTTAGTCTTTTACATGTAATCTTTTACTTAAAAGACTATTCCCATGAAAGAAGATTTTCTACATTACTTATGGAAATTCAAGAAGTTCAACACGCTTGACTTAAAAACAGTAAATCAAGAGCCCATTACGATTCACCACCAAGGGCAGTATTTAGAATTAGCAGGTCCCGATTTTTTTAATGCTCAAGTCAGTATTGGAAATCAAAAATGGGCCGGTAATGTCGAAATTCATATTAAAGCTTCAGATTGGTATGTGCACCATCACGAGCGTGATGCTGCTTATGAAAATGTTATTCTTCATGTCGTTTGGGAACATGACGCTGCGATTTTCAGGCAAGACAACACTGAAATCCCCGTTCTCGAACTCAAAAATTACGTTGATAAAACAACTCTAAACAATTACCAATCGTTACTAACGCCTAAATCATGGATTTTCTGCGAAAAAGAATTGGCATCAATTGACCCCTTTATTTTCAAAAACTGGCAAGAGCGTTTGTTTTTTGAACGTTTGGAACGAAAATCCAAATTCATTTACGAATTATTAGAAACAACTAATAATGATTGGGAAGCCATACTATTTCAACTCTTGGCTAAAAACTTTGGACTCAACACTAATGGCGCTACTTTTTTGCAATTGGCACAATCGATTCCCTTTTCCATCATTCGCAAAGAAAGTTTTGAAGTTGAAAACCTAGAAAGTCTCTTTTTTGGAAACGCTGGTTTATTGGATACCGAAAAAGAAGATACTTATTACACCGATTTGAGATTTCGTTATTATTATCTATTACACAAATACCAACTCGAAAAAACACATCTAGCACCAGTGCAGTTTTTCAAACACCGCCCTGATAATTTTCCAACGATTCGGTTGTCGCAATTGGCACATTTGTACCATAGTCATCAAAATTTATTTTCAAAAGTTCGCGAACTTAATTCGGTAAAAGCGGTCTATGAAATCTTTCAAGTGGCCACTTCAACCTATTGGCAAGACCATTATCAATTTGACAAACCAAGCCCAAAGAAAACCAAAAAA
>JAHEBK010000337.1 GCA_024642295.1 Flavobacterium sp.
GTGATTTAAGAGCTAAAAATGGACAACAAGATGTAAATCCTGATACAAATGCCCTTTTAAAAGCATGTGCCTTTGCAACACGTGATCTTTCAAATTATGAAAGTTATGAAATTGCTTACCACCAATTGATGATGGATTTGGTAGATCAACAAGTAGTTTCGACCAATTTGGTGATTCATAACAGCCCTGTGAAAAAGATATTTGTAGATGGTGGATTTAGTAAAAACACTATTTTCATGAATTTGTTAGCCGAAGTCTATCCACAAATGGAAGTGTATGCCGCTTCCATGGCACAAGCCAGTGCCTTGGGTGCTGCCTTAGCAATACACGAGAATTGGAATCCAAACCCCATTCAAAATGACTTAATCGACTTGAAATTTTACAAGCATTAATTTTATTTATTATTTATACTCGAAGAAGCCTCAAATGAAAATTTGGGGTTTTTTGTTTTAAAGCAATTAATGAAACATGAAAGATTTTGAATTTCGATTTGCAATAAATTTAGATATTTTAAAGTTTCAACAAATCATAAATAAGTCAACAGAAAAAAAAGAACGAATAAATAGATGCTTCATGTGTTATGTTTTGTACAAATTTTTTTAATTTATTTTTTTTGAAATTTTATAAGTTCTATCAAAGTAATACTATAGCTAGTACGTTAGTTTTATTTTCTTTTCATCAAATGGATGATATAGTTGTGGTATGTTTTACATTTGTCTCAGTAAGGTTCAGGATGGTATTGTAAAATAAAGGACTTATTTTTCGCAGTATTAATTTTTTTTAAATAATATTAATTAACCAATTGTGTAAATAATTAGATGTGCAATTCGCCATTTACTTATTTTATCAATAAAAACAATAAAGAATGAAGACCCAATTAAAAGTATTTGTAGTTTTTTTTGCTGTTATAAGTTTATCTTCTTGTAAACCTAAAGAAGCATTGACTGCTAAAAAAAGTACGACTCGCCCTAATGTTATTTTTATTTTAGCTGATGATTTTGGTATTATGGATTCTCAGTCCTATGCCCAAAAATTCACAGGTGAAAAGAAAGAGAATATGTATTATGAAACACCTAATATCGATAGATTGGTGACAGAAGGGGTGTCATTCTCACAGGCATATTCCAATCAATTATGCTCTCCCACTAGAGCCAGTTTATTAACGGGTAAATATGCTGGAAAATTAGGGTTTACAACAGCAATGCCATTAAGAAATACTTATTACAATCAAAATTTACCCATCCCAAAAGGATATTATGGAAATGATGTGTTAGAACACACAGACTCTATAGAAATTGAGCAAGCATTAATTAATGGTATTTCTAACTCGGCTGTTTCAACTGGAACCCAATATGATAATGGTAAGAACGAATTGACTATAGCAGAGGCATTGAAAGATTATCATTCCGCATTCATTGGTAAATGGCATGTAGGAGGTTTTGGCGCAAAAGGGTACCAACCTGCAGATAACGGTTTTGAACCTTTAGCCTGGTTTGATGGTGGAGGTTCTGCTTATTTTAATTGGAAAAAAGGTTGGAACAATAAAAGCAAAGCACAATACCCAAAAATGCCACAAGATAAATGGGCAATTGGAGACAGTGGTCAAGAAACAAACGAACCTTATTTGACAGATGATCTAACCAAGCAGGCCTTGAATTTTATTGATAAAAGAGCCAAAACGAAAGACAAACCATTCTTGCTTTATTTTTCGCATTTTGCTATTCACTCCCCTTATCAAGGGAAAGAGGAAATCATCAAGCATTTTGAAAATAAAGCTACTAAAGGTTGGAACGGTCATAAAGACCCTATTTATGCTTCTTTGATAAAATCACTAGATATTTCAGTAGGTGCTATTCTGGATAAATTAAAAGAAACTGGTTTAGAAGAAAATACTTTGGTGGTTTTTATGTCGGATAATGGAGGTATTGATAATAAAATTACTCCTAAGGGTGATGGGACGGGCAATACACCATTTTTAGGAGGAAAAGCTTGTCTAACTGAAGGAGGTATACGTGTTCCCTTAATCTTTAGATGGAAAGGTAAAATCAATGCTGGAAAATGGGTCGATGTCCCTGTTGATTGTACGGATATTTTCCCAACTCTCCTTGAGGTTGCGGGATATGATTCTAAAAAAATTGTAAAAGAAAATAATTTAGATGGTGAACAACTCTTTTCATTGCTATCTGATGTAGAGAACAAGAAAAAAAGTTATGCTAAAAAAACACATTATTGGCATTATCCTTTCAATGTAGTGTATCACAACCCATTCGACGGATTGCCTTTGACACCACATTCAGCTCTAAGGGATGGTGATTACAAGTTGATTTTTGATTGGTATGGAAGGTTGTATTTGTATAACATACAAAAAGATCCGTATGAGAAAGATAATTTAAGTAATAAAATGCCTGATTTGAGAGACAAACTTTTTACGAAGTTAACATCTTGGTTAAAAACCAATATTGATGAGCGCTATTGGCCTAAAGTTAATCCCAACTACAATCCGAAAAATGAATCTAGGGATGTTCCGTTTGTAAATATGTTTTCTAAATTGTAAAAATTGGGTTTCTTCTCTTTTAATTGGTTGATTAGTATTTGTATAGTAGTTAATTTTTTTGGAATCCCCTCAGATTCTTTTTCAAGTTTTTATGCTGGTGATGAATCGACTATGTTAGTAGTCGATCATCATTCAGGGTTTATTGCATTGAGAAACTCTTGCGGGAAGATCGTTTGGAAACAAGAAGGAAGATCTTTATACGAAGCTTGGGCGCAA